>SXYU01000221.1 GCA_005788235.1 Cytophagales bacterium | reverse complement strand
TATGTGGAGTTTGACCCCAACGGCTCTCTAGCCACCACGCACAAAGGGCAAGGTTCTGACATGGGATTGTTTGGGGGATTTTTGGGTTGGGAAGCCTACGAAGAGCGCCTCCCAGATTACCTGCGGGCCATTGAGGAAGCCGGTATCCAAATTAAAATCGATATCCATCCCATCGGGGCCACCCATCCGAATACTTACAAACTCACGCTGACCAATCCAAAAGAGTCCCGTGAGGTAACTGCCATTTCTACTGGCGGGGGCATGATTGAACTACTTGAAATTGATGGTGCCAAGGTCTCTATGGCGGGGGATTTTTACCAGACGCTAGTCTATGTAAAGACGGCAGGCAGCCTCCCGGAATTTATTGAGAAGTCCATGCCCTGCGATGAAGTCGCGGTGCGCCAGGGCAAATCCACATTTATCGAAATCAAGGCAAACGCCTTTTTGAATGATGAAATCTGCGCGGAACTTCGCCAAATGGAGGAAGTGCTGTTCATTAAAAAGATCAAGCCAGTCCTCCCAGTTATGTCTCGAAAAGGCCTCGAAGTACCCTTCATTACCTGCGAGGAAATGTTAGCGTTCAACCAGGACAAAAACCACGCCCTCTGGGAACTCGCAGTGGACTACGAAAGCATGCGCGGGAATATTTCGCGAGCGGAGGTTTTTGAAAAGATGCGGAGCATTGTGCAGATCATGCAAAACTCCATTGATCTTGGATTGAAGGGAACAAAGTATGCTGACCGGATTTTAGGCCCCCAATCCCTTGGATTTCAGAAGCAGCTAGAGGACAAGAAGCTGGTGGAAGGCGATATTCTAAACCAAGTGATCCTCTACACCTCTGCGATGATGGAAGTCAAAAGTTCGATGGGTGTGGTGGTAGCAGCTCCAACCGCTGGCTCCTGTGGAGCCCTTCCAGGCGCTCTCATTGGCATCAGCAGGGGACTTTCCTTGCATGAAGATGAAACGGTGAAAGCGATGCTCGCAGCCGGCATCATCGGAGTATTTATTGCCGCGCATGCCACCTTTGCTGCCGAAGTTGGTGGCTGTATGGCCGAATGTGGTTCGGGCTCAGGCATGGCCGCAGCCGGCATTGTGGAATTGAAAAAAGGGACCCTAGATCAATCCCTAGGAGCAGCCTCTATGGCGCTGCAGTCTTCGCTGGGCATGATTTGCGACATGATTGCCGATCGCGTAGAGGCTCCTTGCTTGAATCGAAATGTGATGGCCGCCACCAATGCGATTTCTTGTGCCAACATGGCCTTGTCGAACTACAACCACCTGATCCCACTGGATGAAGTGGTCGAAACGATGAAAAAGGTAGGAGATGCCATCCCGAATACCCTGCGCTGCACGGGTCTTGGGGGATTGGCGATTACCAAAACTGCGAAGAAGATTGAGGCGATGTTGAATCAACAGGAACAAGAAGCCGCTAAGACCTTTTTTAAGGTTTGTTAATTTATTTGTGATTATCCGCAATTACGCAAAGGGCTTAAGATATGTTTGAATTACTGCGGATAATCGTCGACAGACGACTGTCCACAGACCACAGCTCATCTAAATGAACTTCAAACATTTTTTTATTCTGTTACTGGTGAAAAAGTGGATATTCAGTTTTATTTATACTACAAGATCAAAAGATTCTAGCACCTACTTCTTCTATGCTGATTTTTATTTGGGTTTCCTTAATTGCCTTGGCTGTTTGGTTTAGCTTTGTATTTATCAAAGACCTCCTAGCCAACCGCACCAAATTTGAAAATTCAAGTTGGCTCAAAACTTCGGTGATTGGCTTTGGCGTGAATTTCTTTGACGTGCTGGGCATTGGGGCTTTTGCTCCGCAAACAGCCTTACTGAAATTTACCCAACAAACGGAAGACAAGCTGATACCCGGCACGATGAATGTTGCCAATACCATCCCGGTTTTGCTACAGGCATTTATATTCATTACCATCATCGAAGTAGATCCGCTCACCTTGATTTTGATGCTGGTATCCGCAGCAGTAGGAGCAGTGATTGGCGCTGGCATTGTGTCGAAACTTTCGGAACGGAAAATCAGGCTCACTATGGGTGTAGCCTTGGTGATCACTGCTGGATTTATGCTAGCACGAATGATGAACTGGATTGAAGGAGGTGGAGAGGCAATCGGCTTGACTGGTTACAAACTGGCCTTTGCCGTAGTGGTAAATTTCTTTTTGGGCGCGATCATGACCGCAGGTGTAGGCTTGTACGCCCCTTGCATGGCCTTGATTTTTGCCTTGGGAATGTCACCAACAGTTGCTTTTCCCATCATGATGGGTTCCTGTGCTTTTCTGATGCCTCCAGCTTCCGTAAAGTTTATTAAAACAGGTTCCTACAATAAAAAGGCTGCCCTAGCCATGGCGATTCCTGGTTCCATTGCCGTGCTGATCGCTGCCTTCATAGTCAAATCCCTACCCTTGCAAACCCTGCAGTGGGTAGTCCTTGCGGTAATTTTGTACACCTCAGCCACCATGCTGCTGGCAGCATTCCCAAAAAAGAAAGCTCAGAACTCAAATACCTAAAAAAACAAGCCTCTTGGACTGGGTCATGTGTCCAAAAAAGTCAAGAACTAGCCAAGCTACCCTTGTAGGTAGTCGGATAAATAGTAGCTTATCTCCGGTTTACCCCACTGCTACTAATTTCTAGCGCTACACTAATTCAGAATTGACATGGATTGGATAAGAATCCCTGCGTATTGGTCTTCACCAAAAACACATCTCCACTTTCGGGATATGCTTGCAGTTGGGCCTCGGTGAGATTTTCTCTTGCCGTCGTGATGAGCAAATGATCTAGATTTTCCCCTCCAAAAACGCATGAGGTCACATGAGGAGCAGGCAAGGCGATTTTTTTTAAAAGCTTTCCATTTTCTGGATTCCAGCAATACACTCCAAACCCACCGTAATGCGCGGCCCAGAGGTTTCCCTCTTGATCCATAGCCATGCCGTCAGGTGTACCCAATTCTTTGGGAACACGGATGACCGCTCGATCAAAATTGATTTCGCCTGTTTCCAAATCGAACTGATACGCTCTTATCTCCTGGGTAGGGCTATCGATGTAATAGAAGGTTTCATTATCGGAAGTCCAAGCCATTCCGTTGGAAATGCTAATCCTACCCAATACTTTCTCCGGACTTAGCGCTGAGGTAATC
>SXYU01000220.1 GCA_005788235.1 Cytophagales bacterium | reverse complement strand
GTTTTTTAGGGATGGGTACCTGACTTTAAGATTAGTGTCCATAGCAAGCATCGATTGGGATGCCTTTGGGTTCGAGTAATGGATTAAACTGAAGTAGATTTACTTCCCCAGCACTTATTTCCAAGTACGTATTTTGACTTACCCATTCACCTAAATTAAAATAGGTAGCGCTCTTGCCAACTGGAAGTTGCAGGGGCAGATGGCGATGGCCAAAAATATAGTAGTCATGCGATATGGATTGCTCCACTTCTTTGCAGTAAGCCCAGAGCCATTCATTATTTTCTAAAAATCGCTGCTCATCCTTACTGCTATTGCTGATTCGACTTTTGCCAGACCATGCGCGAGCCAAACTAACGCCAATGTCCGGATGAATCCATCGAAAAAGCCACTGGGCTATCGGACTAGTAAATATTTTTTTAAGCACTTTGTAAGTGGGGTCTCCTGGGCCCAAGCCATCTCCATGTCCTACCAAGATTTTCTTCCCTGCTACCTGAATTTCAATGGGATGGGTATACACGGGTATGCCCAACTCGGTAGTGAAGTAATCCCGCATCCAAAGGTCATGGTTGCCCGTAAAAAAAAGAATTGGAATCCCTCGGTCTCGAAGCTGGGAGAGCTTCGCTAAAAATGGAAGCTGCCCTTTTGGGATAACTTGCTTGTACTCAAACCAGAAGTCGAAGATATCTCCTACCAAAAAGATTGCTGCTGCCTCATCTGCAATGTAATCCAGCCAAGCGATGATGCGATCTTGACGCTCCTTGCTAGATTTAAAATCTGGGGCACCTAAGTGAAAGTCGGAGGCGAAGAACAGCTTTTTCCCGAGTAGGGGAAAATCTAGGGGAGCAATTTGCATCTGGTAAAGATAGATGCTATCCCTCAAAAAAGGAAAAGCCCCGAATTTTCGGGGCTTTTTGAGTTAGGCCACTGTTTTGGTTTCTTCCACACCTGAATCAGGACTTGGAGGAATTACTTCGGTAGGTTCTTCCTTTTCAGTCACCTCCAATGCCTCAGGGGATGCTTCAGCTACTAGTAAGGGCTCCTTTTTGTTGGTAAAGGCCTGGTAAGTCGTCTCCTTCTCAAAAGGACGCTTGCCAATCAATCGCTCCAAATCCGCTTGGAAAAGAATTTCTTTTTCCAAAAGCTCCTTTGCCAAGATTTCGAGTTCTACCTGATGCTTTCGCAACAAGTCGAGTACACGAGTATAGGAATGCTCTACCAACTTGCTCACCTCCTGGTCGATCATTTCAGCCGTTGCTTCTGAGTAAGGCTTGGTCATTTTAAACCCATCGCTCTTACTGTCATAAAACGAGATATTACCCAGTTTTTCATTCATACCATAGACTGATACGATGGAATATGCCATTTTGGTGATGCGTTCTAGATCACTCAATGCACCAGTGGAGATTTTCCCAAAGATGATTTGTTCCGCTGCACGACCACCCAAGGTCATGCACATCTCGTCAATTAATTGCTCAGTTTGGTAGAGAAACTGTTCCTTAGGCAAGTACTGCGCATAGCCCAATGCTGCAATTCCTCGGGGAACAATGGAAACCTTCACCAAGGGGTCGGCATGCTCCAAGAACCATCCAGCTACTGCATGGCCAGCCTCGTGGTAGGCCACAATTTTCTTTTCATCAGGCGAGATTATTTTCGTTTTCTTTTCCAACCCTCCAATGACTCTATCAATGGCATCTTGGAAATCTTGCATATCCACGGCCTCTTTATTTCTTCGCGCAGCGATCAATGCTGCTTCGTTACAGACATTGGCAATTTCCGCTCCCGCAAATCCTGGAGTTTGTGCAGCTAATTTCTTAGGATCAATCTCCGCAGCGGTTTTGATAGGCTTCAGGTGAACCTTAAAGATAGCTTCTCTGCCTACGACATCTGGTTTGTCTATGGAGATCTGTCGATCAAATCGTCCAGCTCTAAGCAAGGCACTGTCCAATACATCAGGACGGTTGGTAGCAGCCAAAACAATTACTCCAGAATCAGTACCAAAACCGTCCATCTCTACGAGTAGGGAGTTTAGGGTATTTTCTCGTTCGTCGTTTGAACCGGGCATCTGCCCTTTTCCTCTAGATCTCCCGATAGCGTCGATTTCGTCAATAAAAATGATACAGGGTGCTTTTTCTTTTGCCTGCTTGAAGAGATCACGGACACGAGCTGCACCTACTCCAACAAACATTTCTACGAAATCAGATCCTGACAAGGTAAAGAAGGGTACTCCTGCCTCTCCAGCAACAGCCTTGGCAAGCAAGGTTTTACCGGTGCCAGGAGGGCCTACAAGTAAGGCTCCTTTTGGAATCTTCCCACCTAGCTTGGTGAATTTTGAAGGGTTTTTAAGGAATTCAACGATCTCTTGGATTTCCTCTTTTGCCTCATCTAAGCCCGCCACATTGTCAAAGGTGATTTTGACCTTGTTTTCAGCATCAAAAAGCTGAGCCTTGGATTTGCCTACATTGAAAATTTGTCCACCTGGTCCTGAAGCTCCAGACATGCGGCGCATCATAAACCAGAATAACACAAACAATAGAATCATGAAGCCAAAACTTCCAAAATAGTTGCTCCAGTTTTCTTCATTAGTGACGGAGAAACCTATTTTCTCTGTTCCTGGAGGCATTTTTTCTTCAAGTGCCTGGAAGTCAGCTTGAAATTTATCCGCGGTAGTTACTTGTAATGAATAGTGAGGGCCTTCAGGATTGAAAAACTTGGAATTGGCCTCGAGCTCAGTTTTGTATTTGGTATTTTGAAGTGCCGCTGGTTTGAGGGTGACATCCACACGATTCATGTTCCGAACAATGACCACTTTGGAAACATCTCCAGCAGTGTAAATATCTTCAAAACGCTTTTGAGTAATGTCTAATACCGCACCGCGTTGTTGAATCCAGGTGAGTCCGACAAGCACCATCACTGCAGCTACAATTAGCCAAAGTTGGAAGTTTGGTTTTTGAGGCACCTTCGGGGTGAAATTTTTATTCTTGTTATTGTCGCTCATTGCTAGTTATGGGGTACTTGTGTATATGCTAAAACAGATTAATTACTCGAAAGTTCATTGGAAATACTAAGAAATACGAGTGGTCTTTGCATCACCCCACAAGTCTTCCAAACCATAATAGGATCTTGTGTCTGATAAAAATATATGGGCTACCACATTGACATAATCCATCAAAATCCATTGTCCATTGGACCTCCCCTCAATTTTCCAAGCGGGAGACTCAGCAGCTTTGTGTACTTGCTCTTCGATAGCTTTGGAAATCGCATCCAATTGAGTGCCTGAATTGCCCGAACAAATCACAAAAAAATCGGTCACCGTATCTTTTACTGATCTGAGATCCATCACCAAAATATCGGAAGCCTTTTTTTCTTCCATTCCTTTAGCGATGATTTTACTCAGCTGCTGTGCTGTCATAGGATTGATTTAAATTGAGTCTTCGGTATCTTTGTTTCTATAAGAATAATCTAATGTATAAAATTCTTGCCAACACCCTTTTTTTAGGCAAAGATATTCATTTTCTGCCAGACTGTCATTCCACCAATGACATGGCATTGCTAGCTTTACGCCAAAAAGAGGCAACTGAGGGAAGCATTTTTATTACCAACCACCAAACCCGAGGGAAGGGACAGCGTGGCAATTCATGGGAAACTAAGCCAGGAGAGAACTTGACTTTCTCCTTGATCCTTCAACCCAATTTTTTGGATTTAAGTGAACAATTTCTACTAAACATGGCTATTTCTAATGCCATCCGCAGATGCTTTCAGGAGTATGTTCCTGGGCTTCTGGTGAAATGGCCAAATGATTTGATCATTCCTGGTTTTGGAAAAATAGGGGGGATATTGATTGAAAATCTAGTTGGGAGCAAGGGTTGGGAGTATGCAGTCGTGGGAATCGGTTTAAATATCAACCAAAATCAATTTAAAAGTCCTCAAGCGACTTCCCTATCCTTGGTAACTGGGAATTCCTATCCCTTGGAAGAACTATTTAAACTATTAATTGTGCATTTAGAGCAAGCCTACATTGCTCTCAAGAAAGGAAAAAATGTACTGATCACCCAGGAATACGTGCAGCACCTGTATTTAATTGAGAAATGGGCCATTTTTAAGGTTGCTGAGCAAGAGCTAGAAGGAAAAATTATTGGCTTGACCGAGATAGGCAACTTGCTACTAGAACTTCCTTCCGGAAAACAGCAAAGTTTTGGTATCAAAGAGATTAGCTTTCCTAATTTCTGATTCTACTTCTGATTCCAGATTTTATCTAATACCTTTGCGGGGCCAAAGGTAAAACCCGCTTGATTTCAAGTAGATAAACCTGCGGCAGGCAAGCTTCTAAAATTTTTAACAATTCATATAGTATGTCCACTACCACTTACATCCCTTACAAAGTAAAAGACATCTCCCTCGCAGAGTGGGGAAGAAAAGAAATTCGTTTGGCAGAAGCTGAAATGCCAGGATTGATGGCGCTTCGTGCTGAATTCGGTCCTTCACAGCCACTCAAAGGTGCGCGCGTGGCCGGCTGTCTTCACATGACCATCCAAACTGCCGTGTTGATCGAAACCTTGGTTGCCCTTGGCGCTGAGGTAACCTGGTCTTCGTGCAACATTTTCTCTACCCAAGATCATGCTG
>SXYU01000025.1 GCA_005788235.1 Cytophagales bacterium | reverse complement strand
AATCCCCATTTTTTAGGATCAAATAGGGGCTCTGAAACTTTAATTCGAATTCCTATAAAAATCTGATTTAAAATAGATTCGGATGATTCCTTTGATTCCATACGAGAATCAAAGACAAAGGAAGCTTTAAAGCTGCCTGATGCTTTGGTAGTTACCTGTATTTCAGTTCCTGACGGGTCAAGTGCTACTACATCTTCTTTTAAAAATTGAACATTGGGAAACTGTCTAATTTTCTCGAGCACATGGGCATAAAAATCATGTGAGTTGAGATGATGATAAGAAAATTCATCTAAAGGCTTGGTAAGCTGCTGTTTCGCATCCTTTAAGTAGAATGAGTTCCAAGAGTAGCGTGCAGACTGGGGGTGAATTGGAAGCGCCTCCTTGCTCCAATAACACCAGGTTTTGTTTGGAACTTCCCCTTGGCTTGGATCAATGATGAGGATTTTGGAATCTTTCAAACTACTCTCTAGTAGATGATAGACCAGGCTTAAACCTGCGCATCCTCCTCCAGCTAGTATGTAGTCGTAATTTTTCATGGGTACAAAAAAACTGCCTGCACTTTCGTACAGGCAGTTTCTAGTTAATTTATTTCTTGCTGCTTTCAGCTACTGCTACTGAGTACACTACCAAACCAAAACCGATTTTGTTAATCGCGTCAGCTAAGTTGTAGAACAAGTCAATAGAGCTTACTTCAAACATACCAGAAAGTAGGTTTCCTGGAAGAACCATGTATCCGATTGGGTAGATTGACCAACCCAAAGTGATGAAGATTTTCAACAAGAACATCGCTTTTCCGAGCGCTGCACTATTAGAGCTGCTAGCCAATTTGGCGATGTCTCCTGCAAACACTTCGTACACAATGTACAAGTAACCAACAGTTGAAAGGATTCCCCACATGATGTTATTGTCAAGTCCGGAAGTTTCTCCGATGTAACCTGTCACTAACATCACAATGGAAGCCACGATTAGCTTGAATAGGGTACTACCTTTTGCACCAAAAGGCTTAGTTAAC
The DNA here is from genome assembly GCA_005788235.1 of Cytophagales bacterium. Taxonomy (GTDB): domain Bacteria; phylum Bacteroidota; class Bacteroidia; order Cytophagales; family Cyclobacteriaceae; genus Algoriphagus. The sequence goes on along the minus strand of SXYU01000025.1, from coordinate 16,003 downwards.
AGGTAAAACTCAACGCACATCAAAGGCACAGTCAAGGTCCAATCTACGTAACGGAAAGCCGTTGGGCTAGATCCTGTTTGTAGGTAGAAATCTCTCATGTAATAGTAATGTACTGCTGCGATACCGGTGATAAGTCCGGATACCAATAAGGAAAGCTTCCACTTTCCTTCTACTGAATTTCTCTCTGCAAAGAAGAATACCGCAGAGGCAAACATTGCCATGTACCCAATAAAGAAGGTAATCGCAACTGGGTCTGAATTGATGATCTTGTCCAATCCGACTAGATCCGCCAATAAGGTGTAATTCATAAGTTTTTTTGGTTTTGGTTGATGTTAATAAACTTTAATGTGTGTTAAGATTACAAAAAAAAATTTATTTTAAAAAAAATTAAAGAAAATAAACAAAAAAAATCAACTGTTGAAAATCAATAACATGCATTTAAAAAATCAATTATAAACTTAATTTGTTTGCTTGTTTTTCTATAAAAAACAAAATAAAATTTGGTAATAAATTCGCTAAGTTGATCCAAATTAGTGGGGAAAGTCTTTTTTTTTGCCCTTCAAAAACTCACTTTTTTTCCTAAATTGCAACTTATATAACGCACTAAGTTCACCCCAATCAGTATTCTCCTAAATTAGGGAATTAGTCAAAACCATGAGTGAAGAAAAACTAAGTAATCCAGAGGACTATGGCGCTGGAAATATCCAGGTATTAGAAGGCCTAGAAGCAGTAAGAAAACGCCCTGCCATGTACATTGGTGATGTAAGCCTAAAAGGCTTACACCATCTGATATGGGAAGTAGTAGACAACTCGATTGACGAAGCGCTAGCAGGCCACTGCGACACCATTCGAGTGACGATACACGAAGATAACTCTGTCACGGTAGAAGACAATGGTCGTGGAATACCTACCGACATGCACCCTAAGGAAAAAAAATCAGCCCTCGAGGTGGTATTGACAGTACTCCATGCCGGGGGTAAGTTTGACAAAGACACTTATAAAGTTTCTGGTGGTCTCCACGGAGTAGGTGTGTCCTGCGTCAATGCCCTTTCCTCTGATCTCAAGGCTACCGTTTTTAGAAATGGGGTCATCACGGAACAAGAATTTAAGATTGGCGCACCTCAATATCCTGCCCGCGAAATTGGGAAAACAGATAAGCGAGGTACCACCATCCATTTCAAACCCGACGATAGCATTTTTGCAATCACGGAGTATAAATACGAAACCATCGCCAACCGTCTTCGAGAGATGTCTTTCTTGAATGCAGGCATTCGTATTCATTTACAAGATCTTCGTGAGTTGGAAGAGGGGGTTGCCAAATCTGATGAATTTTTCTCTGAAGGTGGCCTAATCGAATTTGTCCAATACTTGGATGAAACCCGCGAAAAGATAATCGAACATCCAATTTACATCGAATCTCTCAATCAGGAGGTGCCTGTGCAGGTGGCGATGAACTACAACAGTTCCTACACAGAAAACGTGGTTTCCTACGTCAATACCATCAATACCTACGAAGGAGGTAGCCATGTGACGGGATTTCGTAGAGCGTTAACCCGTACGCTGAAGTCATACGCGGATAAGTCCGGTCTGCTGGAGAAGCTGAAGTTGGAAGTGTCTGGTGACGACTTTAGAGAAGGCCTCACCGCTGTGATTTCCATCAAAGTGGCCGAGCCCCAGTTTGAAGGGCAAACCAAAACCAAGCTGGGCAACTCTGACGTGGTAGGTTTTGTCGATTCTGCCGTATCTGAAGTGCTACAGGCTTGGCTTGAAGAACATCCTAGAGAGGCAAAGACCATCGTAGGAAAAGTTATTCTTGCTGCTCAAGCTCGCCATGCAGCCCGCAAAGCGCGTGAAATGGTGCAGCGTAAAAACATCCTCGGTGGAGGTGGACTTCCTGGAAAGTTGGCCGACTGTGCCAATTCTGATCCTGCTGTCTGCGAATTGTACCTGGTCGAAGGAGATTCCGCAGGTGGATCTGCCAAGCAGGGGAGAGACCGTGATTTTCAAGCTATCCTTCCCTTGAAAGGAAAAATTCTAAACGTCGAAAAAGCGCACGAGCATAAAATCTACGATAACGACGAAATCAAGAATATCCTAACGGCGCTGGGTGTAAAATTTGGTACGGTCAACGACGATAAGGAATTGGATATTTCCAGCCTTCGCTACCACAAGATTATCATTATGACGGATGCGGACATCGACGGTTCCCACATTCGAACCCTGATATTAACACTCCTTTTCCGATACATGCGGCCGCTCATTGAGCAAGGGTTTGTATTCATTGCCTTGCCGCCTCTTTATTTATTAAAAAAGGGGAAGGACGAACGTTATTGTTGGACTGAGGAAGAGCGCAAGCGACTCGTCTCTGAGATGGCAAAAGAAGGAAAAGAAGATAGCGTAGGAATTCAGCGTTACAAGGGTCTCGGTGAGATGAACCCTGAGCAACTTTGGTCTACTACCATGGATCCCAACACCCGTACGCTCAAGCAGGTGAATATTGACTCTGCAGCAGAAGCGGATCACCTCTTTAGCATGCTGATGGGAGATGAAGTAGCCCCTAGAAGAGACTTTATCGAACGAAATGCGAAGTACGCCAAAATTGACAGTTAAAATTTGGGGGCTTTTGGCCCTCTTTTTTTAATAAATTTTTAATTTTTAAAATCCTGAAATTATTGAGATTAACGTATAATCACGTTGAAATTCTAATGTTATGAAACTTTCAGTAGGAGATAAATACGAGTCGATCATCCAAAAAAGTGACCTAATCAGTAGGGACTTGAGCTGGGTAAAGTTTAACGAGCGGGTTTTGGATCAATCCAAAAAAACAATCCGTACAATCTTCGAAAAGCTTAAATTCTTAGCGATTACTGCCTCCAACATGGATGAATTTTTTATGATTCGGGTAGGTTCTCTTTACAACTATTTGGATTACGAAAAAGAGCGAGTGGACTATTCTGGTCTTCGAGAAGAACCCTTCAAGGAAAAGTTGATGAAGGAATGCCAACGCTTTCACGGGGAGCAGGAGCAGCATTTTATTCAAACGATTCTTCCCGAGTTGCACCAAGAAGGAATTTCCTTGATTAATGTGTCAAAGCTTACCTCAGAGGAGCAAGATAAGGTAAGGCAGTATTTCCTTAAGGCTATTTATCCCATGCTCACTCCCATGGTTTACGATGGCTACCGCACCTTTCCAATCCTGATGAATAAGCTGCTTGTATTTGGAGTAGTAACCACTAGTCCCGGGGAGCGCAAGGACATGCGCAAAATGAGTTTTGTTCAAATACCAGCGAATATTCCTCGTTTTTTTGAAATCGAGCGAGAAGATTCTTTGACACTAATCCCTATCGAAGAAGTGATTCGCGAAAATTTGATTTCGCTATTCCGAAATGTAGAAATTGAATCCGTCAGCCTTTTCCGAATCACCAGAAATGGGGATTTCACACTTGAAGAGAGTGAGGACATGGATGCCAACTTTTTGGAGGAAGTGAAACGCAAACTCATGGAGCGAAAGACCGGAAGGGTGGTACGTATTGATATTGAGGAGGGGTATTCCAAATGGATGCTCAACTCCCTTTTGGAGCGGTGGAACTTGCGCCTAGATTCAGTTTTTCTAGTCAAAAGAGCCAGTATGCTTGATTTTACTGGACTATGGCAAATTGTTGGAAATAAGAGATTTAAGGAAAAATTGCCTCAGATACCAGATCCAGTAAAGCCACTTTCTTACCCTGAAGAGGGGAGGGCAGATATTTTTGAAGTTCTCAAGGAAAGGGATATTCTGCTGCATCATCCCTACAACAACATCGACTCCATCCTCGATTTGATTGAGAATGCAGCGGAAGACCCCAATGTGATGGCCATCAAAATGACCATCTACCGATTAGCAAAGGATAGTCGCATCACCAAAGCCCTGCTTCGTGCTGCAGAAAATGGAAAACACGTATCCGTACTGTTTGAAGTGAAAGCCCGTTTTGATGAGGAAAATAATATTTTGGAAGCTAAAAAACTCCAAAAGGCGGGTTGCTTTGTAATCTATGGGATATCTAACCTGAAGACGCATACCAAACTGCTCCTCATTGTCAAAAAAGACGACCAGGAGATCACTCGCTACGTACACCTTGGTTCGGGTAACTACAATGAAGATACGGCCCGGCTTTACACTGATATTGGCCTGCTTACAACGAATGAGGTGTTGGCTAATGATGTTTCTGAGTTCTTTAATGTAATCACAGGGCATTCAGTTCCTAGCGATTACCGCAACTTGATTACCGCTCCTCGAGACATGCGACACCAGCTTATCTCCTTTATTGAGCAGGAGGCGATTCATGCCAAGAATGGACTTCCGAGTGGAGTATTCATTAAGGTCAATTCGCTAGAAGATTCCGAAATCATCTATGCCCTATACCGCGCCTCGCAACAAGGAGTTCCAATCAAGCTGATCGTGCGCGGCATTTGCTGCCTTCGGCCTGGAAGAAAGGGCCTAAGCGAAAATATTGAGGTGCTTTCCATAGTAGGTGACTTCCTAGAACACAGCCGCATCTACCATTTTCATAACAATGGAGATGCGCGAACCTATTCGGGAAGTGCCGACATGATGGTGCGGAGTTTTGACAAGCGCCTCGAATCATTATTTAAAGTGGAAGCTCCTCTTTTGGAAAAACAGCTGATGAATATTCTTTCATACAACTTGCGGGATAACTCCAATTCCTATACCATGCAAGAGGATGGGACCTATTTGGCTAAAGCCCCAGTTGCTGGAGAAGCACGATTCAATATTCACCAACAGTTTTTTAAGGTGGAAGTGAATGAGGTGTTAAAAGTAAAACTGGTGGAAGAGAAGCAGGAAGAACCAACTACCGAAGGGTAAGTTTTTCACATTTCCGATAGATTTAGCCTCCTTTAGAATATAAACAGAATAATTTAAGGGACGAACTGCATATTTTCACTTTTTTATGCTGAATTGGAATTATCTATGGTAGTTTGAATTGGGAAAAATTAAAAAATTCAATTTTTTCTATTGAATTTTGATTTATTGATAATTGTGGTATTTTTGATTTTATTGTGGTAGTTAAATAATAGTTGGTTTAGTTTTCAAATAAAGGGCAGGAGATTTTCTCCTGCTTTTTTAGTTTAGCCTTGTCTTGATATTTTTTTGTTTTTTCACTAGGGAAGGCATAAAAAAAGCCCAAACTTTCGTTTGAGCTTTGGAGTACAGACGGAAGGATTCGAACCCTCAACCCTCGGAGCCGAAATCCGATATTCTATCCAGTTGAACTACGTCTGCGTACTTATTTTTACAAAGCGGCTTTCACACGCTCAGCAGCTTCCTTGAGGGTAATCGCGGAAAACACTTTCAATCCAGAATCATCGATGATTTTTGCACCTTCCGCGGCGTTGGTACCCTGAAGGCGGACAATGATTGGTACGCGAATGTCACCGATAGACTTGTAGGCTTCTACTACGCCATTGGCAATACGGTCACAACGAACAATTCCACCAAATACATTGATTAGGATTGCTTTTACGTTGAGGTCTTTCAAGATAATTCGGAAACCAGCTTCTACCGTAGTGGCATTCGCTCCCCCTCCTACATCTAGGAAGTTGGCAGGCTCTCCACCAGAAAGCTTAATCATGTCCATGGTAGCCATGGCAAGACCTGCTCCGTTGACCATACAACCTACATTGCCATCCAATTTTACATAGTTCAATCCGGATTCACCCGCTTCTACTTCCAAAGGATCTTCTTCAGCTAGGTCTCTCAATTCCGCCAACTTGGGTTGACGATAGAGGGCATTGTCATCCACGTTAACCTTGGCATCCACTGCCAAAATTTTATCGTCTGAAGTTTTAAGAACGGGGTTGATTTCAAACTGAGAAGAGTCTGTGCCTACATAAGCAGCGTACAATGCTCCGATAAACTTCACCATCTCTTTGTGAGCCGTCCCACTTAATCCCAATTTGAAGGCAACTTTACGGGCTTGGAAGCCTTGTAAACCAACTTTAGGATCAATCCACTCTTTGATGATTTTTTCAGGGTGGTGTTCAGCAACTTCTTCAATATCCATCCCACCTTCTATAGAGGCCATGATCACGTTGGAGCCAGTGGCACGATCCAGTAGGATTGACATATAATATTCCTTGGGTTCGGACGCTCCGGGATAGTATACATCCTCAGCGATCAACACCTTATTTACTTTTTTGCCTTCAGCACCAGTTTGGATGGTCACCAAGGTACCTCCCAAGATCGCTGCTGACTTCTCTTTTACGTCTTCTAATTTTTTGGCAAGCACCACACCTCTGGAGCCTGTTTCTTTAACTTCTCCTTTTCCTCTTCCTCCTGCGTGAATCTGCGCTTTGATCACAAACCAAGAAGTGCCGGTTTGTGCGTTGAGCTCTACTGCTGCTTCATGTGCCTCCTCAGGACTGCTGGCAACAATACCCTCTTGGACACGAACGCCATATCCTTTTAGTACTTCTTTCGCCTGATATTCGTGAATGTTCATCTATGAGAAATTTTGCCTGAAGTTAAGCTTGCATAGGCAATATAGCAAACTGGAATCTGTGAATTTTAGCAAATTAGCCTGTTAACTCCTGGATTAAAAGGATTTGTTTTACATTTAAAAAATCAAAAATTCTTAGCATGCTGATTGCCAAAGGTATTCATAAATCTTACGGTTCGTTGGAGGTGTTGAAGGGGGTAGATTTGGAAATTTCTAAAGGAGAAATTGTTTCGATTGTGGGGGCTTCTGGTGCTGGAAAAAGCACACTACTCCACATTTTAGGAACTTTGGATCGCCCAGATCTTGGAGAATTATTCTTGAATCATCAAAACTTACTCCAACTTCAGGGAGATGCCCTTGCTGAATTTCGAAATTCTCGAATTGGATTTATCTTCCAGTTTCACAACCTGCTTCCGGAATTTACTGCGCTAGAGAACATTTGTATTCCTGGATTTATTCAGGGTAGGGAAGAAAAAGAGTTGAAGCATCGGGCTGAGGAACTAGCGGAAATCCTTGGTATTCGCCATCGCTTGGAGCACAAGCCTTCTGAGCTTTCTGGTGGAGAGCAGCAGCGGGTAGCTGTGGCTCGCGCCTTGATCAATAATCCCGACCTCGTGTTTGCGGATGAGCCGAGTGGCAACCTTGACACGCGCAATGCGAGAGCACTGCACGACTTATTTTTCAAGTTGCGGGACACCTTTCAACTTTCTTTCGTCATCGTCACACACAATGAGGAGTTGGCTGCCAAAGCTGACCGTAAGGTGGTGATGAAGGATGGCCGGATTGTCGGAACATAATCACATTACATATTAAGCTGCTTGAGCATAGCCGACACATGTGCCTTGTTTTCAAATAATCCCTCAAAAACTCCCACGATTTGGTGATTGCTATTCAAGAGGTAGGTCACTCGCTTTGGCATCTTGATTAGCGGAATCAGGGCATCGTAAGCTTTGCATACTTTTCCAGATTCGTCGGCAAGCAGATCAAAGGGAAGGCGATGCGTCTTCTTAAACTTTTCATGGGTTGCCAAATTGTCCCTGCTGATCCCAAATACTGGGATATCTAGTTCACGGAATGCAGCAAATTGATCCCGAAATTCACAGGCCTCTGTGGTGCAGCCTGGCGTAAAATCCTTGGGGTAAAAATAGAGGATTACCGATTTTTCCGCCAAATCTTTGGAAAGGGTAATGCTGCCCAAGCTAGTTGCGGCAAGTGTAAAATCGGGAGCTTGAATTCCTACAGGTAAGGCCATATTTTTTTTGATGGAAACAGTTAAGGGATTAGGAAGGTTTTCAAATTACCCTAATCTAAGTTCAAGCTAGGTAGAATCTTTTAGCTTTGTAAATCAATTTTGTCACCAAGCGCATTTTCCTTGAAAATTAGTCCCGTACAGTCCATGCTTTTGGCAGGTATATTTTTTGCGCTGATGAATGTGTCGGTCAAGTTTATTCCCCATATTCCTGCCATTGAAATTGTCTGGTTTAGATCTGTTTTTAGCGCGGTTTTTACGGTGATAGTTTTAACCAAAAAAGGAATCCCACTTTTTGGCACTAATAAATTGAGTTTGGTTGCAAGAGGTGTAGTGGGTTCCATAAGTTTGATCTTATTTTTCTACACACTTCAGCGCATTCCATTAGCTAGTGCAGTGACGATGCAGTACCTTTCACCCATCTTCACGACGATTTTGGGGATTTTTATTCTCAAGGAAAAAGTAAGGGCAAGGCAGTTTGTTTACTTTGCGTTGTCTTTTGCGGGGGTACTGTTGATTCAGGGGGTAGATCCAAGAGTAGATGGTTTGAGTGCTATTCTGGGATTAATTTCTGCATTGGCTTCCGGCGTTGCGTACAACCTTATCCGAAAGTTGAAAGGTATTGAACATCCCATGGTGATTATATTTTATTTCCCTTTGGTGACCTTACCCATCGCTTCTGTACTGATGTATTTTGACTGGGTAACTCCGATAGGATGGGATTGGTTGATTTTGGTATGGATTGGCTTTTGTACGCAAAATGCACAGTATTTTATGACCTTAGCCTATCAGTCGGGCAACGTGTCGCGAATTTCTAGTTTGAGTTACTTGGGAGTGGTATATGCCTTAATTTTTGGGTTCTTACTTTTTGGTGAAACCTTCCCAATACCCTCTTACGTTGGGATGGTTATGGTATTCATTGGCATACTTTTGAATTTACGGGTAAAATAGTTTGTAGTTTTACAGTTCATTATTCTTTCTTTTTGATGAAAATCACCAAAGACCTTTACCAAAGTAACCTCGCCTTGCTGACTGATTTTTACCAGCTGACCATGGCCTATGCCTATTGGAAGTCGGGAAAGGGGGAGCAGCAAGCGGTATTCAATTTATTTTTCCGAAAGAACCCTTTTGAAGGGGGCTTCACCCTAGCTGCGGGTTTAGATTATGTCGTGGATTACTGCAAAAACCTTCAGTTTGAGCAAGGGGAGTTGGACTACTTGAGGAAGATGAAACAGAAGGATGGCAGTCCCATGTTTGCATTCGAATTTTTGGATTACTTGAAGGAGCTTCGGTTTACTTGTGACATTGATGCAGTTGAGGAAGGAACAGTGGTGTTTCCCAATGCGCCTATGGTTCAGGTGAAGGGGAGCTTGATACAGTGTCAACTATTGGAAACCCCCTTGTTGAATATTATTAATTTCCAAACGCTGATTGCCACAAAGGCAGCACGCATCAATTTGGCTGCACAAGGAGCCCCAGTTCTGGAATTTGGCTTGCGGAGAGCACAAGGTATCGATGGTGCATTGGCCGCGAGTAGGGCCTCCTACATTGGGGGTTGCAGTTCTACAAGCAATGTGATGGCGGGCAAACTTTTTGATATTCCTGTTTCGGGAACGCATGCACACAGCTGGATCCTTTCCTTTGATTCTGAATTGGAGGCTTTTTATGCTTATGCGGAGGCCTTTCCTGATCACTGTGTGTTTTTGGTGGATACCTACGATACCTTGGCAGGAGTAAAAAACGCCATTCAAGTAGGATTAAGTTTGCGGAAAAAAGGTAAGGAGATGCTAGGTATTCGTATTGATTCGGGTGATTTGGCCTATTTTTCAATTCAGGCAAGACAGCTTTTGGATCAAGCAGGATTCCCGAATGCCAAAGTGTATGCTTCCAATGACTTGGATGAGTACATCATTGCTTCGCTAAAATCTCAAGATGCTGCGATTGATGTATGGGGAGTGGGTACCAAGTTGGTTACCGCCTTTGATCAACCAGCTTTGGGTGCCGTTTACAAACTTTCAGCCATAAAGAATGCATCAGGTTCCTGGGTGCCCAAGGTGAAAATATCGCAGCAATCCTTAAAAATCAATATTCCTGGCATTCATAAGGTTCGCCGTTACTTTAGCAAAGGCAAGGCTGTAGCAGATATGATTTACTTGGAAGGGCAGACCATTGATCCCAAGGGAATCATGATCATTGATCCCAACGATGCCACGCAACGCAAGCGATTGATGCCTGCATTTTACGAGGAAGAAGAGTTGCTAAAGCCTATTTTCCGAAAAGGGGAGCTGGTCTATTCCTTGCCCAGCTTACAGCAAATCCGGGAGCGGGTAGGAGCCCAATTGGAAGCTTTTGACAAAACACATAAACGTTTGACCAATCCTCACGTATATCCGGTAGGTTTGGAAGAGCGGCTCCATCAACTCCGAATGGAATTGGTTATTACTGCAAAAACTAGTTCTCATGAAGACAATAAGTTCTAATACGGCATTATTACTGGTCGATATTCAGCATGATTTTCTACCAGGTGGAGCGCTAGCAGTGCCACAAGGAGACGAGATTCTGCCAGTAATCAAGTCAATTCAACCCCAATTTGATCACATTGTAGCCACCCAGGATTGGCATCCAACCAATCATGGGAGCTTCGCTGCAAATCATCCAGGAACTCAACCAGGTCAGCAAATCGATTTGGAAGGCTTAACTCAAATCCTTTGGCCTGTGCATTGTGTACAAGGGACATCAGGTGCTGATTTTCCAACTACCTTGGATCGAAGCAGGTGGAAAGCCGTTTTTCAAAAAGGGAAAAATCCCCTAGTGGATTCCTACTCTGGCTTTTTTGACAATGCCCGAAGAGGGGATACAGGCTTAGGAGACTATTTAAAAAGTAAGGGAATAGCTCGCGTGTTTGTCTGTGGTTTGGCACTGGATTACTGTGTGAAATTCACCGCCATGGATGCAAAGAGTTTGGGATTTGAAACTTTTCTCCTTACCGATGCGACTCGTGCAGTCAATTTACAGCCGGAGGATGGGCAGCGGGCTCTTGAAGACTTGAAGGCAACTGGCATTCACTGTTTAGAAAGTAAAGATCTGAGCACTGGCTTTTGGTAGTACAAACCCACTTATAAGAAATGACTTGTAAACACTATTTCTTTGCCGTGATTTTATTTTTTTTCATGGCACCGTCACCTTCATTTGGCCAAAATAATCGACTCACTACCACCAATCAAATCGGATGGTACACCTATTTTGGAACCTTCAAACTCTCCAATAAACTAGGTCTTCATACCGAATATCAATTTAGGAGAAATGAGCTAATCACCGATTGGCAGCAAAGTTTGTTGCGAATTGGATTGAACTATTCGCTACATCCGGCTGTCCAAGTGAGAGTTGGGTACGGTTGGATTGAAACTTTTCCCTATGGGGAATTTCCGTTGAATGGATTTGGGAAGCAGTTTACCGAACACCGGATTTTCCAAATGGCCCAACTTTCCCAAAAAGTGGGTAAGGTGGACTTTTCACACCGCTTTATGCTGGAGCAGCGTTTTGTTGGAAAATATGCTTCGGCCAATTCGAGGCGTGAAGAGGAGTTTCCCTTGCTTCATCGGATGCGGTATATGGTCCGGATGCAAGTTCCCTTGAAAGGAAATGAAATCCACGATAAAACTCCCTATTTGGCTGTTTATGACGAGGTATTTGTTGGCTTTGGTCAACATGTAAATGCAAATGTATTTGACCAAAACCGAATTGGTATTTTACTCGGGTACCGGTTCAATAAAACATTCCGATTGGAAGGCGGCTACCTGAATCAAACCGTACAGTATGGTAGACAAATTAATGGCAAAAATGTATTTCAATACAACAATGGAATGATCATCAACTCAAATTTCAATCTGGATTTGAATAAAAAATAATTTTAGGTTCAATTAGGCGAGCTGAGCTACTGGCATAATTGCGGATAATCATGTTATTTTTTATTAACCAAATCATGGACAAGGGCGTTTAATAGATTGAATTAGGTTTACCCACATTTTAATCCAATCTTAAGAATTCACTAAGCAGGGAATAAGATGTATGTATAAATTTTGTATCCTATAAATAATGCTTCCCATGATCGAAAAAATGAACCGAATGGAGTTTCTGAAGAGCCTAGGGCTTAAAGGAGCTTCTCTTTTTGCTGTCTACTGTGCTGCCTCTGGGCTTAGCAGCTGCGTCAACGAAAGTATGGATCCTACAAATCCCACAGGAGGAGGAACAGGAAATGAGTTGATCTTAGATCTGAACTCAGCAAGTTACACCAAACTGAATTCGGTAGGTAATTACGTGATTGTGAGTGGAATTGTGATTGCTCGGGTAAGCACTTCCGCATTTGCTGCGGTGACACAGGTATGCTCCCATGAAGGAAGGAGACAAGTAGTATTTAATGCGGGTGAATTTTACTGCGCTGCTCATGGTGCCAGATTCGATACCTCTGGAAAGGGACTCAACTCCACGGGTTCTAAAGGATTGAAAACCTACCTGACTTCCCTTCAAGGAACCACCTTAAAGGTAACCCTATGATTTGGCCTAATTTCTTAAATAAAGGGGCTTTTGGATGCTTTTTTTGCATCCTAACCTTTTTTGGGTCAAGTACCTGGACTGCAGTGCAAGCACAGGATGACTTGCTGAGTATGCTCGATGAAGAGCAATCCAAGGAGCCTACCTACACAATAGCTACCTTCAAAGCCTCACGCCTCATCAATGGGCATACCATCGAAACCATCTCCAAAAACCACCTCAATTTTTGGATTTCTCACCGTTTTGGTGCGGTAAATTCTGGGTTTATAGCCAATTTCTTCGGACTTGACGAAGCCAAAATTCGACTAGGGTTGGAATATGGCCTGACAGACCGTTGGCTTGTGGGGGCGGGGAGAAGTTCTCTCGAAAAGACCTATGACCTGTACACCAAATACAAGGTACTTCGCCAGTCCAACTCGATGCCTATCACAGTCACTGCTATGGCGGGTTGGGGTATCAATACCATGCCTACCGGCTATGTAATGGAATCCGGATCTACCATGAAGTTTGACAACAATATCGAGCGCTACTCCTATTGGAGTCAGGTGCTGGTAGCGCGCAAGTTTACTGAAAAACTTTCGTTGCAGCTTATGCCAACGCTCATTCACGTGAATAAGGTGGAGGATCCAAGCATCCCAAATCAGCTCTTTGCACTGGGTGCAGGTGGTCGATACAAACTGAGCCAGCGGGTTACGCTCTCAGCGGAGTACTATTACAGCCTCCGTGAGTTTGAAGATGAGGATGAAGAAGATGACGATGACTACGAAGCCAGTGGGGCTTTCCCTTATCCCTACCGCAATGCACTCTCTTTTGGTGTAGACATTGAAACAGGCGGACACGTATTTCAGTTTCACCTCACCAATGCCCGAGGCATGGTTGAAAAGCAATTTATCGGGCAGAACGTAGGTGCTTGGGAGAAAGGGGATATTTTTTATGGATTTAACATCGCGCGAACATTTAGTTTGGACAAAGCCGCTAGAAATACACATAAATGAAAAAATTAATCCTCTTCTTTTGCTCCTTCCTGATTCTAGGAAGCGGTTTGTCTTTTGGTCAAGCCTTGTACAGAACTTCCGTGGGGGAGGTGTCTTTTTTTTCCAAGACCCCAGCACTAGACATAGAGGCGATCAATAAGAAGTCTGGCGCCATAATCAATGCGAGCACCAGAGACTTGGCGATACAGATGAAAATCACCGATTTTCAGTTTCCCAACAAGCTGATGCAGGAGCACTTTAATGAGAACTACCTCGAAAGTGAGCGATTTCCTACGGCAAAATTTGCCGGTAAAATCAAGGAAGAGGTAGACCTCAGCAAGCCAGGAACCTATCCTGTGGCTGCAGTTGGTAATCTTACCATCCATGGTGTAACCAAGCCTGTCACCGTCAAGGGCTCGATTGTGGCTACAGCTACGGAGTTGAAAGTGACCTTTACATTTACTGTACGCACCGAAGACTACAAGATTGAGGTGCCCACCCTCGTATTCAATAAAATCGCAGAGGTAATTGAAATCAGCGGAAAGCTGAATCTTGTAAAGTAGGAGGGTTATTCCTGTTTTTATTCTTAATTATTTTACAATAATTGTTGTTTCACTAGCTTTAAATCCAATTCTATAGGTGTTCACGAGTATCGTATCACCAGGAGCGGCATCAAAGGGATTGGAATAAATCTTCCAAGGTTCATTTTTCGATTTCCGATACCCAAATGAGGCACCTGGTGTGGAAGATTTCAAACTTATTTTTCCTCCTTCATAGGTAGATTCTGCCGGGGAAGTTACTAGTGGACTATCCTTTCCTCCCCACCAATTTCGAACCATGTCCATTTCGACCAATGCACCCAAATCGCCATGGGTGAGCACCCAATCTTCATGAGCTTTCCGAAGTTCTCTTAATTTCTCTTCATAAAGAGGATTTCCAATCAGATTTTTAAATTCCCAAGGATCAGCTTTGGTATCGTAGAGTTCTTCTGCAGGTTTGGTTGGAGCAAACCAGCGGGCTTGATTTGCATTGAGAAGACCTTTTGAATTTAACTCTAGCAGATGAATCATCAGTGGATTCTGAAGTCTATACTGTACATTCTGGTAGTTTGGCTTTTCGGGCATGTAGTTTCGAATGTATTTGAATTCACCATCGGTAACAGCTCTTACCCGATCGTATTCGGAGTCCATGCGGTCTCGGGCGGCAAAACTATATCTTCGTGGAGTAGCTGATTTTTGTGAACCTAAAAATGCTTGTCCTTGCATGGATTCAGGAATGGGTACTCCGGCCAAGGAAAGTAAGGTTGGAGCAAAATCTACAAAGCTAATTAACTCATTAGATTGGCTACCGGCTTCAAGAAATGGAGCTTTTATCAGCAGTGGTGCCCTCAAACCTCGATCATAAAGTTCACGCTTGAAATAGGGCATGCCGTCGCCATGATCGGAGAAAAAGAAGATTATTGTATTTTCATAGAGCCCATCTTCCTTGAGTTGCGCGAGTACCTCACCGACTTGCTTATCCATCCGCATGGCATTTGTAATAAAACGTGCCAATACCCTGCGTGTGAGTGAATCGTCTGGATATACTGGAGGAACCGATACCTCTTCTGGTTGAACTAATAGCTCCTCATGTTCTCGCATCCAAACTTGGGATTCATGGCTAATCGTGAAATTAAAAATGGAAAAAAAGGGCTGTGTAGAATCGGGTCTATTTCTGTAGTGGGCCTTCACACTACTTTCGTCCCACATGGTTACAGGACTTTCAAATTGATAATCTTCTTTGGAGTTGTTGCTGGTATAATACCCTGCGCTACGCAGTAGCTCGGGATAGGTCTTCATTCCTTCGGGAAGGAGCGTGGAATAACCTTTGAATCCGGGTGGATACGCATCAAGAGCGGCAGCGGAAGGTGCTAAAGTACGCATGTGCATCGCTCCGATGGAGGTTTGGTATGCTCCAGTGATTAGAGCTGCCCGGCTTGGAGCGCATACTCCTGCGGTGGCAAATACTTGGTTGAATTGAACAGATTCAGCTGCAAGGGCGTTGAGAAAGGGAGTTTTTCCTCCTGTGCCTCCATAAGACTCTAGATGCTGAGGGGATAAATCCTCACATACAATCCATACTATGTTTGGAGGGATGGGTTGGGCTATTTGTTGAGCAAAAAGACCTTTTATTGATAAGAATGCTAAAACTGCGAGGAGAAGAATCTTACACCTACGATAGGATTGGTTCATGTTTTTCACTTTTGAAACATTGAACCTTAAGTTATCACTTTTTAGGTTAAATCAAGGGTTGAATCAAATCCAATTGAGGGATAGAAACCCTTCTAATTTCTCCTTCAAGTTTAATGAGAATTTATTTTTTCTTTTTGGATGATCGACTAGTTGACTTGGTATCTCGTGAAGTCGAAAGGCCTGCGGAATGCAGACTCCGAGCCTTAGCCAAAGTAATTTTTCCTAGTATTCTAAAAAGCTGAGGTTCACGCAAAGTAGGAAAGCCTGTCTAAGGTAGGTAGGACGCCAAGTATTTCAACTTTGATTCCTGCCCGCGGCGGCGGGTCTTGGCGAGACAAAAAACTAAAATCACTTTTCAAATTGATTTGAAGGGGGTTTTTAGAGTGGGCCCACTTGGAATCGAACCAAGCACCTACTGCCCCGAAGGATCGGGGGAGTCAGTTGCTCAGTTCTTAGCTTTGTTAATCAGAAATAGTAGGTTTTCGGGCACATCTTTGAGTT
>SXYU01000024.1 GCA_005788235.1 Cytophagales bacterium | reverse complement strand
TTCATTAATGATTGCCAACGGCCTAAATATCATTTTGGACCCTGTTTTAATTTTTGGAGTTGGTTCCTGGGACGGCTACGGACTGGATGGAGCAGCAATAGCCACTACCTTCGGTAGAAGTATGGGGGTGCTCTACCAGTTTTACCATTTATTCAATGGCAAGCACAAACTCAAAATACTCAAAGAAAACATTGCCTTAAGCTGGGAGACTATCAAAAAGATCATTGAACTGTCCTTGGGGGGCATGGGACAATCTCTGGTCGATTCTTTATCCTGGGTGGCCTTGACCCGTATGAATGCTGAATTTGGATCAGTGGCTTTGGCGGGATATACCATTGCTTTTCGGGTACTAATCTTCACCATTTTACCTGCTTGGGGATTGTCGGGTGCTGCAGCTACTTTGGTTGGTCAAAATTTAGGTGCGCAGAAAACAAAACGAGCAGAATTGGCAGTATGGCTCACCGTTCGCTACAATATCATCTTTATGGCTTCAGTGACCGGAATATATCTCCTGTTTAGTAAGCAGCTGGTTGGTTTATTTACAGATATTCCACCAGTCAATGAAGTAGCTGCACAAGGCCTGTGGATTATTTCCTTAGGTTACGTGTTTTTTGCGATTGGGATGGTACTGACACAAGCGTTTAATGGAGCTGGAGACACCAAAACTCCCGCTTGGATCAATGCACTCGTACTCTTGGGCTTGGAAGTGCCTTTGGCTTATCTGCTCGCATTTCCCCTAGGCTTAAGTTATGTTGGAATTTTTATTTCCATTGCTTTTTGCCACTCGCTCCATGCACTGGTATCGCTTTATTTCTTCAAAAAAGGGAAGTGGAAAAAGAATCAGGTTTAACGCAAAATGGCCTTGTGCATTCAATTTGAATTGGAGACCTAAAGTTTCTGCCTAGTTAATTTTACCCTCGGCATGGTCTATTCGATGGCCATCCAAACTCAGATAACTACCCATACAATCCGCTGTCATGCAAGAGTGTACCGGTAAGACCCCAAGCAAATCGCCCACCTGAATGGAAGCCAATAGCTCGTCTGAAGCTTGAATTATGCCATGCTCTTGGGAGATGCTTTTCACAAAAGAATTGTGGCTTGGAATCGTCCAACCCTTGTCGTGTAGTAAGACAATCTCTCCAAAATTTTTATTTCCATTTTCGTGGATCAGCACGTCCTTGGCCAAGTGCACCCCTCCACCATGAATTAGGATCTCTTTTCGATCTTTTCGAACATCCACCACGGGTACGGCTAGGCAGACGGCAATGTCTTCTTTTGTACAACTGCCTAATTGTACTTGCATCAAATCAAAGAACACAAAATTGCCTGGGCCCAATTCATCCACTGCTCCAAAATCTTCTCGAACTGAACAGCCTGGGGTGTCGCCCAAGCGAGTCAATGCCTTTGGAAAACGGTGCAGGTACTTTGCTTTCATTTTTGCAAGTGCCTCTTGACTTTCCAAATGGATTTTGTCCGTATCTTTCCCATAGTAGGTATGTCCAGGATGGATGTAGAATCCTTTAAATTTCAAGAACTTACTTCCATCTGCCTGCTTAAAAATAGCTTCCAATTCGGCTTCATCCGTGGATTGAATGCCAGTGCGTCCATAGCCTGCATCGAGTTCTACAAAAAATTCTACCTGCGCTGTCAAACCCTCTGCCAGTGCTTTTGCTGTAGCTGCATTGACAACTTGTACGGAAATCCCTTGCTTTACCGCCAGTCGATTGAGCCTTGGGATTTCAAGGATATTGAAAGGGAAAGCAATGTGGATACAGTCCCATCCTTGATCGCAGAGGTATTCGGCTAAGGAAATAGAGGAGGCAGTCACCTCCCGGATTCCGTAGTCTTTTGCCCAATTTCCAATGATTCGGGATTGGGCAGTTTTCCAATGAGGAACTAGCTTCTTTCCCAGCGCAAATGCTTTACTGGCCATTTTTTCAAGATTGGCTCGGGTGATTTTTTCGTTAATAAGTAAGGTAGGCGATGCGATTTGATCTAGGTAGGACATGGATATCGGGTTAAAAAAACGAATATAAAAAGAATCTTTCGTTTTCATTTTTCGAAGTCTCAACCCGAACTAGTTTGAAAAATAACCACACAAAAGACCTAGAATCCTTTGAAAGCTTTTTTCAAAATCACAATTTCCTGTGCATAAGCCAGCCAATTCTATTAAATTTGTGGCCTGCATTCGTTCTAATTCAACGGATACTGCCAACTAGTTTTAGCCACTGTACCGACTCTCTTCCATGGAAGCCAAAAAAATCAGAAGTACTTTTATTGAATTTTTCCAATCCAAGCAGCACCAATACGTTCCTTCTTCTCCCATTGTAGTAAAAAATGACCCAACCCTGATGTTTACCAATGCAGGGATGAATCAGTTCAAAGATGCTTTTTTAGGAAATGAGGTTGCCAAATTTTCAAGAGTAGCCAATTCTCAAAAATGCCTTCGTGTAAGTGGTAAGCACAACGACTTGGAAGAAGTAGGGGTAGATACCTACCACCACACCATGTTTGAGATGTTGGGCAATTGGTCTTTTGGAGATTATTTCAAAAAGGAAGCGATCGAATGGGCATGGGAACTGTTGACTGAGGTCTACAAGTTGCCCGAAGACCTGTTGTACGTGTCCGTTTTCCAAGGTGATGCAAGCGAGAATCTAGCCATGGATCAAGAAGCCTATGACCTTTGGAGTACTATCGTGGCCAAAGACCGCATCATTATGGGTTCCAAGAAGGATAACTTCTGGGAAATGGGAGATACAGGACCTTGTGGTCCTTGTTCGGAGATCCACGTAGACTTGCGTACCGCTGCCGAGCGTGCTGCCGTGCCAGGACGTGAACTCGTTAATGACGATCATCCTCAAGTAATCGAGATTTGGAACCTGGTATTTATGCAGTTCAACAGAGTATCGGATGGAAGTTTGAAACCACTCCCTGCTACTCACGTGGACACAGGAATGGGTTTTGAGCGTTTGGTACGGGCGATTCAACACAAATCATCCAATTACGATACGGATTTATTTATGCCCTTTATCGCTGCTTTGGAGCGTAAATCAGGCAAGTCCTATGGGAAAGATGAGTCCACTGACATTGCATTCCGCGTGATTGTAGACCATATCCGGGCGATATCCTTTACGATTGCGGATGGACAGATCCCATCCAACAACAAGGCAGGCTATGTGATTCGACGGATTTTGAGAAGAGCAGTGCGTTATGGTTATACTTTCTTAGGATTTCAAAAGCCGTTTTTATTCGAATTGACTCCGCTGATTGCAGCTAATTTTGGAGATATATTTCCGGAAGTTCGTGCACAGCAGGAATTTATCGCTAAGGTAATTCAAGAGGAAGAAGCTTCCTTCCTTCGTACCCTAGATAATGGCCTGCGGATGTTAGATGGGATCAAAGCAGATTTGCTAAGCAGTAGCCAGCAGGTGATCCCAGGAAAAACTGCCTTCGAGTTGTACGATACTTATGGATTTCCATTAGACCTGACTTCATTAATCGCCCGGGAAAATGGGTTTTCGGTTGACGAAAAAGGCTTTGCAGATGAAATGGAAAAGCAGAAAACCCGTTCGCGAGCAGCCTCTGAGCAAGATACTGGCGATTGGGTTTTGGTGAATGACGATTCAGGAGTAGAATTTGTGGGTTACGATGTGCTGGATTCCTATTCTCATATTGTCAAATACCGCACCATCACGGACAAGAAAGGGGACCGTTACCAATTG
>SXYU01000219.1 GCA_005788235.1 Cytophagales bacterium | reverse complement strand
GAAGACCATCAATTTTGATGCTCCTGATGTATATCACTTCTATTTTGGTGATGCGCTCGGACGTCCCGGAACAGTTTTTACCACTTTCCCATTTGTAGGTGCGCGCAGAGGGAAAAAGGGGGTTGGAGAGTTGACCTATACGGCATTTTCGGTGGGCGTTGATAGTTTGGAGTATTGGGAAAATCGCCTCAAAAGATTTGGGATAACTGTTTCTGATCGCCTGACTCGCTTTGGGCAATCTATTCTCCGATTTGAAGACCAGGCTGGCATGGGCATAGAGCTTGTCGCCAATGCAGCCGATCAAAGAGAGGGATGGACCTATGGAGGAATTCCACTCGAGCATTCCATCAAGGGATTATACGGAGCCACCCTTACCCTACGAAGTAAGGAGCCTACCGAACAATTGCTAGTCGATAACTTGAATTACCGTCTGCACAATCAAGAAGGGAATCGCTTCCGCTATGGAATAGATGGAAGGCCCGGAGAGTGGGTGGATATTCTGGTAGAACCCAATGGGCAGCGAGGCGAGCAAAGTGCAGGTACAGTGCACCATTTGGCATTTCGTACCGCCACTACCGCTACACAACTGGAAATGCAGCAGCGCCTACTCAAGCAAGGCTATGGAGTGACGGAAGTTCGAGACCGAAATTATTTTCTGTCCATTTATTTTAGGGAGCCAGGGGGAGTATTATTTGAGATCGCTACCGATGTACCTGGGTTCGCAATTGATGAGGATGAAGTGCATCTGGGGGAACTCCTAAAATTGCCCGACTGGGCAGAGAAGAGCCGTGTGCAGATCGAATCTTCCTTAAAGCCAGTCACATTTGAACCTGAAAACTATGTCTAATTGGATCCAAACAGGCCTTTCTCTTGCAGGCTCAAAGAAGACACTAATTCTTTTGCATGGGAGAGGAGCATCCGCTGAAAGTATCCTATCCCTCACCTCCTACCTGGATCTGGCTGACTTTTCTGTTTTTGCTCCGCAGGCTGCCCAGCGAACCTGGTATCCTTATGGATTTATGGCGAGCGATGAAGGCAACCTTTCCGCTTTGAATTCGTCTTTACTACAAGTTTCCCTTCTATTTCAATTCTTGATTGAAAATGGAAAAGTTCCAGAGCAGATTTATGTGATGGGCTTCTCGCAGGGGGCCTGCCTTTCATTGGAATTCACAGCACGAAATGCTCAGAAATTCGGAGGCGTTGTCGCCTTTACTGGAGGCTTGATTGGAGAAAGACTAGAAGAAGAAAAATACAAAGGGGATTTTCAAGGGACGCCCATTCTCCTTAGCAGTAGCGCACTTGACATGCATGTGCCTGCCCAACGAATTCATGATTCTGCCCAGCTTCTTCAGAAAATGGGTGCGGAGGTTAGCCTTTCTCTTTTTGAAGACGAACTCCATACCATCCGACCTGAAGAATTGACTTGGGTCAATCAACGGCTTTTTTTGTAAGGTTTCTTGGTTCAAAAATCCCTGGCACTAGCTGGGGTTTTTTTTGTTCAACTCCGATGTCCTAGGCCAAGCCCTTCTTCGCAAATCTAGGAACTAGAAATTTTTTTGGCTGAAGAATTAGCCCACTATAATTTTTAATAGGAATAGTTAATCAGGGAGCCCAGTTCAGGATCAAGCTCGATTTGTGCATACACGCCGACTTCCTGCTGCAATTCTTCTACGTGGCTGATGATTCCGACCACTCTATTTTCATGTCGCAGCGCTTTGAGCGTTTCAAAGACCACGCGGAGCGAATTTTTGTCGAGTGCTCCGAATCCCTCGTCCAAAAAGAAGAAACTTTGATCAGCCTGATTCAGGGCTTTTACTTTTTCTGCCAAAGCCAATGCAAGGCAAAGAGACGCCTGGAAAGTTTGTCCTCCGGAAAGGGTTTTTAGTAATCGCTTTTTTCCTCCATTGAGGTAATCCATCACCCAAAAGGTATTGCTGTCATCAATTTCCAAGCTCAAGCTATTTTTGGTGAGCATCCTAAATCGCTTGTTGGCAGTATTGCAGAGTTCACGTAAGTAAATCGAGCTTACATAACGCACAAATCCCTTGCCGGCAAAAAGTCGTTCCAATTCCTTCAGATTGGTTTCGCGGATATCCAGTTTCTCAAATGCGTCTGCCAGAACCTGTTTCTCTTGGAGTTTCCGAGAAATTTCTTGGATTTCCTGGTTCAACAAGGTAACCTGGGTCTGCAATCCCTTCTCTCGATCCTTGGCAGTAGCGACCTCTTCCTGAAGGGCTTGGAATCTTTCTTCGGAGTAGTCTGCCAATCCTTCTTCGGTCTGTAAGGCTTCGATACGAGCATTGGTAGTAGCTACCTGTTGATCAAAGCTTCGAAGTTCGGTGTCCATCTTTTCAGCATCCAAGTCCTGCTGGAAAAGGCGAATCAGTTCTTCTTTCTCTTGAAAACCATGGGTAGCCATCATTTCGGCAAATTCTTCATGGCTGCTGGCAAGTCGCTTTTGAGTGAGAAGGACTAAGGATTGAAAATTTTGAAGGTCTGCTAAGTTTTTAGATTGATCGATTTGCCGCTTTTGTAGATGCTTCTGTATCCCTACCAAAGAAGTAGCAGCAGTTTCAATGTTTTCTTCCACTCGGGCAATTTCCCCCAAGATGACAGAATTGCTCTTTTCAAAGTAAGGATTACAAAAATCTAGATCTTTGATTTCCTGTTCTTTACTTTTTATTCGTGAAAGAAAATCTTGGAGGTTGAGTTTAGCTTCCTGTAATTTTTGGGCAGCATCTTCCAGACCACCACGAAGTTCGGTACTGGTTTTTCGAAGTGTATTGAGCTGTTGTTGAATGGTTTCTGTGGCTTGAAACGCATGTTCAAGTTCATCAATACGCTTTCTTAATTGTTCTTGATCAGCTAGTTCTCCAACCTTTAGTTGACCCCAAATCTCCTGTTCTTGATTTTGTAGGATCTCATTTTCTCGAAGCTTTTGCTCCTGATTTTTTTGAAGATTACTTAGCTGGGCCTCTTCTAGGCCTTTTCTCTGGAGGAGTTCTCGAATTTCTTCCAAAGCATGACTCGCTAGCTTCAAGTCTGTTTCTGCCTGAAGCAATGCTTTTGCCGCCTCTCCCGATTGAAGGGGATTCGGATGTTCACTGGCTCCGCACATAGGACAAGGCATCCCATTCTCCAAAAGATGTGCATGCGTAGCCAAGCCTTGAGTTCTAATCAAGTTTTCTCGAATTGCTTCGAGTTTTTTGACTTCTGATTTTTGAAGCTCCAACCAGTCCTCAAGATTTTTGACACCTTGTGGTAGATGGCTAGTGTATGAAGCCAATTGGGTAATGCTTTTGGTCAACTGTCCTGCACTTTCTTGCAGCGCTAGTGCTACTTCCCCTCTTCTCTTTTGGAGTTCTTGAAGTTGGTGCTGGCTTGTTTTCAGTTCCACTAGAAGCTTAGGGTCTGGGATTGGTAGCGCAGCTTTTTTTGCTTCCAAGCTTTCAATCTCTTTCTCAAGGGATTGAATTTCTTTAGTTTTTTGAGCTTGAGCAGGAGCTAAGGTGTCCAATTCTTGTTGGGCAAGCGTTTTTTTGCTCGTTAAATCTTGAATTTCTAAGACTTTTCGGAGATCCCGAATTTTTCCTTCACGCTGTGGACGTAGCTCATTGAGCTCTCGAAATTTCTTCTCATCTGCAACCAAGGTTTGAATTTCAGTCTCGAAAGATTGTTTGCTTTCTAGGCATTCCTTTAGACTTACTTGGTATTTTTCTAAGTCCATTTCTAAATCGGTAATTCGATCCCAGATGGGTCTGAGGTAGGTTTTGGCACTTAGAAAACTTCGGTAGAGTTTCCGTTTTTCTTCCATTTCTGGGAGCCTAGAGGCGAGGCTTGCTTGGACTTGCTTTAGGGTTTGCAGTTCAAGAAAGGATTTACGAATGCCATCCATTTTAGTCAATGTCCCTAGCTGCTTGGCAAGGAGCTGGGCAGCCTGCAAGTGCGCATCGCTCAGCGTAGCAAATTCTACCTCCTTGGATTGCAAGCTTTCTAAGGTTATTTCCTCCAGTCCCTTAAGTTGGGTTTCTAGTCGGATCTTCTCTTCACGCGCTTGCTTTACTAAACTGCCTGTTTGTGACGAAAGGTCAAATCGATCCAACCCAAAAAGGTCTTGCATCATCTGTGCACGCTCCGTAGGCTTTTGGTCTATAAAATCCCGAAACTTTCCTTGGGGGATGATGATGGTTTGTTTGAAGTTTTCTCGGCTCATGCCGATAAGCTCTTCTGCTTTACTTGGAGTGGCCTGCCATTCTTGCCCCACTTGTTCATAAAAACCATGGCTTGCGGTTTCTATTTTTTCAGGGTCTTTCTTATTTCGTTTGACGTTGTAGCGAGCCTGGTAGGTGCTCCCATTATTCTGTCCAGACTTAAAAATAAACTTAAGATCTACCTGATGGTGCTGTAAATTAATCATGCTAGAACGCTCACCAGAGTTGGATACCCGCTCAGGGTTTCCGTAAAGTGCAATTAGAATCCCCTCCAAAATGGCAGACTTACCACTTCCAACTGCACCAAAAATTCCAAAGAGGCCTGCGGCAGTCAAGGTTTCAAATTCGATGACCTGCCGTTCTCTGTAGGAATACAATCCTTCTATTTCGAGGCGAATTGGAATCATGAGGCGCTAGTTTTGCTCAATACTTCTTTAAATAAATCCATCAGTTGCGCATTGGGTTCTTGCCCTTTTTCGCTTTTGTAAAAAAGCCGGAATAAGCTTTCCATATCCCTACTTAAGTCTTCAGCCCGAAGTTCATCCTGGGCCTGTCCCGGTGTATGCCGTAGTTGCGGGATCAAATTGACGATTCCATCGTGTGCTTTCAAAATGGCTTTTCGCGTACTGGCATCGATGGACTCATCCGTAAGAAAGGTGATTTCAACGAAGCAGGAGGGATGTGATTCGAGCCAAGTCAAGGTATCTGGAAGGTTGTCAAAGCTTACTTTGTACAAGGGTCTTCCTTGTTTTAGTGGAATGGGTCTGTACTGCACGGGCTCGTTTGGTTTGGCCTGTATGAGCACTACATTTTTTTCTTGATCTGCTTCAGAGAAGGAGTAGGCCAAAGGGGAACTTGAGTAGACTACGGGGGCAGGGGACTTGCTTACCGTCTGGTAGCGATGCAGGTGCCCCAAGGCAGCATATTGAATGGAAGTGGGAAGCTGCTGCGTAAATAAAGATTGCGTACCTCCAACATGCAGAATGGGTCGCTCAGATTCAGGCTCTGCATCTGGGGGGCTCTTACTTCCTTCATCCACAAAAAAGAAGTGTCCCATAAATAGGTTGACACCTTTTTCATCACAATAACGATCCGCAAGCTTCAGCCAATTGTGAGCAAGTAATTCACGAAAAGCCTCTTCCCGATTCTCTTCACCCAGGTAGATCCGGAGGCTTACCTCATTTGCGTAGGGAGCGAGAAGAAGGCGAATTGGAAAATCAAATTTGGGGAGGCGGAGTTCTACGAATCCGGAATCCGATTGGCTGATTTCCATTCCTCCATCCAAGACGCCACAAGGGATGATGCTGTCGTATCGG
>SXYU01000218.1 GCA_005788235.1 Cytophagales bacterium | reverse complement strand
TGATCGATTGCCTTTTGGATGACAAATCCTGTCTTCATTGGTCTTCGCGCAGGCTGGGTAAATCGGGTAGAATCCGTGCGAATAATCAACTCCTTGTTCAAGCCAAAATAATCGGCTGTCTGCATGGCCATATCGTACGGAGTCAACAATTCGGATCCAGAAATGTTAAACACACCCCTAGCTCCTTGCTCAGCAATTAAAATACATCCTGCAGCCAAATCCTCTGCCAAAGTCGGGGTCCGCACCTGATCATCCACGACCTGAATTTGCTTACCCGCTTCCAATGAGGATTTAACCCAGAGAATGATATTGGATCTACTCAAATCATTGGCGAGCCCATAAACCAAAACTGTACGAGCAATCGCCCATTTCAAGGTAGAATTCTTGAGCAGCTCTTCTCCGTCCAATTTCGTTTGCCCATAATAATTGACTGGATCCGGTGTAGCCTCTTCGGTATATGGATTTTTCCCATCTAGTCCAGAAAAAATAAAATCTGTAGACACAAAAATAAAGTGACTTCCAATCTTCTCTACCGATCGCACCAGATAGGAGGTCGCAAGCACATTGGCACGGTGACATCCCTCCTGGTTTTTTTCACAGTCATCCACATGGGTCATCGCTGCTCCATGAATCAGCACATCTGGACGAATTCGTGCCAAAATCTCCTCCACCTCCTGTTCATTTTCAATATCCAAACTCTGGTAACTAAACCCTGTACCCGAGAGCCTGCAGGAACCTCTACCGGTAGCAATCACGACATAATTTCCCTGTACTACCAGCTGATCTACCAGCTTCTGACCCAGCAAGCCATTGGCTCCCGTAATCAAGATTTTTGGTTTATTGGACAACTGGATAGACATAGCCAAATTCTTTTTCAATTTTCTTCCGTGACATTTTTTCTACCGTAACCTTCATGATTACGGGCTCCAAAGGAACTTCACGGGCTGTTTTTTCTGCTGCAATCTTATCTACAACCTCCAAGCCTTGGATCACCTGGCCAAAGACGGTGTATTCAAAATCCAAGTGAGGCGTCCCACCCTGTTCTGCATAAGCCTTCACCTGCTCAGGTGTATAATCCTTGGTAAGCTTTAAGGACAAAGTCTTGGCAATCTCATCCCGTTTGGAAAGTAATAGTTGCGTCAAACTATCCATTTTCCCTTCTGTAAATAAGCGGCTGTAGTCTTCCTTCATCTGCTTTTGGCTCTCCAGCTGCATAAACTGAAATACTGCTTTTTGCAATGCAGGAAAATCCGTCGTCAATTCCAACTCCTCGTAAGTTCTTCCCTGCACGATGTAAAACTGAGAGCCATTGCTTCGCTTTTGCGGATTGATGTTATCCCCTTGTCTTGCTGCAGCGATCATTCCCTTGATGTGCACATGCTTACGCTGAATCTCCGCAGGCAGTGTTGGCCATTCCTGTGCTGGTAGCCCTTCCTTTCCAAATACATCTCCACCTTGAACCATAAAGCTTTGAATGATCCGGTGAAACTGGGTGGAATCAAACCTACCATCCTCTGCCAAGGATAAAAAATTAGACTTGTGCTCAGGCGTATCATCAAATAGAATCGCCTTAATCTCTCCATGCCGGGTGGAAATGGTGAGCACATAGTCCTTGTCTTTGCCACAAGCCGAAAAGCTCAGCACAAAAAGAAAAAAGATTAAAACTCGTATTTTATGGTTCATTTCAATGAGGGGATTGTTTGATCTGTTCTAAAATAGTTTTTCCTCCGGCCCGAAGGACTTGTAATGCCAATGCTTCACCCAACTGCTCTGCTTCCGTGAAAGGCCCTGTCTGTTCCAATACGATGCGCTGCTGCCCATCCAAACTCAAAATCCCTCCTTTTAGATGGACTTGATTGTCCGCTTGCGTTGCCAAAGCAAAAACAGGAATGCTACAGCCTCCTTCCAAAACCCGTAGATAGGCACGCTCGGCTCGCAAACAAATGGCTGTCGCTGTATCGTTGCAGGCGGAAACAATGGCTTCACGAAGCTTGGAATCAAGGCTCGCGCTAGCCTCAATCGCTATGGATCCCTGTCCTACTGCAGGTATAAATTGATTTAAGTCTAAATGCTCCACAACCTGGTTTGCATAACCCATTCGATAGACCCCAGCATAGGCCAAAAGTAAGGCATCGCAGAGGCCCTCCTCCATTTTTCGAATGCGGGTCTGCAGGTTGCCACGCACCTCCACTGTTTTTACATGTGGATAAAAATGCTTGAGGGTGGCAATCCTTCTCGTTGAAGAAGTGCCTACCACCAAGTTGGCATCACTTAAGGCAACGCCTTTCTTCGTAGAAAGCAGCACATCATGGGCCTGCTCCCGTGCTGAAAAAGCAATGAGCTCCAAGCCTTCTCCCAAACTGGAGGGCATATCCTTAGCAGAATGAACCGCTATCGAAATACTCCCATCCAGGAGTTGATCTTCCAATTCTTGGGTAAAAACCCCTTTGGAACCGATCTTTGAAATGGAAACATCCAATACCTGGTCGCCTTTGGTATCGATCGGAATAATTTCTGATGCCAGCCCGGCTTTTTGGAGCAATTCTGCCACATGGTAAGCTTGCCAAAGGGCAAGTTTACTGGCTCGGGTTCCAATTTTTATAAGTTGATGACTCACTTTTTTTTCGTTTTGACTTTTTTTCAAAAGCGTTTCCACCTCGAATTAGATGATTTCGGCAGTAACACTTACACTAGTAACCCTTTCTATTGCTCCTATTGAATTACAAAATCAAAGGTATTATCGAATCTACTAAGGCAACTAAGATTCTTGAAACCTTCTTTTTGATCTCCTTAGTTTTTGGACATCATCAGGAGAATTTCCATGGACAAGTCGGTGAAAATCATTTTCGCATTGCCATTTCGTTCCAAATGATAATGCGCAGCATTAAAGGTCTCATAAAGTTGGAGTGCATGCTCCTCCGTCAACATCTTTTTGCTGATGTTGTTGATGAAGGTTCGATCCTCCTCGGTAGTTCGTAGGAGGTGGTCCAAATCAAGGTTTTTCAATAAAATCTCACGGCTTACATTCAACCCTGCGAGCATTAGAGACTTTTGAGATTCCTTGTCCGCCTTATGAAAATCCTCCGAAAGCAGGAAGATCTCTCTTAAATTTTTAGTGGCGCAAAGTCGAAACCAGTCCCGAAGCTGACGGACAGTCTGATCCTCTACCTGATCAATCAACTGAAATGCTGTCCGCATGTTGCCATCCGCCAACATGGCAATCTGAGCAGCCGATTTGGCGTCACATCTGCCTGTTTCTACTAGGTGACTGCTCACTTCCTCGTCTGAGAATGCGCGCACGAGTATTTTTTGTGTCCGCGACAAAATGGTGGTCAGGAGTTGGTCTGCTTGGGAAGTGACTAACAAAAAAAGTGTTTTAGCAGGGGGTTCTTCGATAATCTTGAGTAAGGCATTCGCTGCCGAAGGATGCAAATATTCAGGTGCCCAGATGAACATGATTTTATACCCGCCCTCAAATGACATCAAAGATAATGTCTGGATCATTTTTCGAGCGGCTGCTTTGGTGATATTCAACTGCTTTTTTTCAAAGCCATTGAAGTAGATGAAGTCGTGTACATTGCCAAAGGGCTGCCCCAACACAAACTTTCGCCAGTTACCAAGGAGATCTGACTTCCCATCATTGCCCTCCTCATCTCCATCTTCTTCCTTGGAAGAGGCAATGACAGGAAATGCAAAATTTAAGTCAGGAAGAATCAATTTACTCATTCGCTGGCACGAGCCACAGGTACCACAAGAATCGGTATCCGATTTTTGTTCGCAGTACAGGTAGCTTGCCAGCGCGAGTGCCAGCGTCAAATTGGCTGATCCCTCCGGTCCATGAAACAATAGGGCATGGGCGAGATGGTTCAGCTTAACCGCGTTAAGTAGCTTTTCTTTGGTTTCCGGAAGTCCAGGTATCGCTGCAAACTGCATAGTGCGGTGGGTCAGGAAGTTTTATCCCAAATTCTATAGCTTTTGGTCAAATCAAAAACCTTATCGAGAATTTCTTTTTCAGCGGGCCCCCATTCTTTCCCTCTTCGAGCGTAAACTGCCTGAGCAGTCTCATGAAATTTAGGAGTCGTAAATGTGGAAAAACCTGCTGCACCACCCCAAGCGAAGGAAGGGATAAAATTTCGTGGGTAGCCATCTCCAAAGATGTTTGCACCGACACCAATAACGGTTCCGGTGTTGAACATGGTATTGATGCCGCACTTGCTGTGGTCTCCCATCATCAGACCACAAAACTGAAGTCCAGTAGTGGCAAAACCTCCTTTAGTATAATCCCAGAGTTTAACAGGCGCATAGTTGTTTTTAAGGTTGGAGGTATTCGTATCTGCACC
>SXYU01000217.1 GCA_005788235.1 Cytophagales bacterium | reverse complement strand
CCTTCCGAAGAATTCCTCAAACTCAAGCCTATCGTTTTTGGCATTTCTGCGGTTTCCCGTCTCAGAAACTTACCCTAAGGTTAGCTCCCCTTTATGCCCGATCTCAAACTTTCAATCAACGAACCGAAATCTTACTTTCGGTCTTTTTTCTCTTACTTGATAGATTAAAATTGACCTTTAAAAAAAATAAATCCAATATTTTATTCAAAAATTTCTCCACAATTTTTACCATGAAATTACCTGTTAACAAACAGGTTATCCACCTATTTTTGGGTAATTATCCACCTAAGATGCCTGCAAGGAAAGCTTAGTTCTTGCCACTACTGCTTTCCCAGCGCAGTTCTGTCTTGATACTGATTCAAACTTGCCAAACCTTGATATCCAAATCAATTCAAGCACCTTATTTCTAGCGCATCTTAAAAAGACATTAATAAAAAAAAGGGAGCAATTCTTTCGAATGCTCCCTCATGTTTACAGAAATCTCAAACCCGTGTCAACTTGATCGGATACGACCTCCCCGCATTCCATTGGCAGACGTAGATATTTTCATCTTGATCGATGCAGACATCGTGACAATGCTGAAAAACAGGTTCGTCCTGAAGCATGACCTGTAAAACCCCATTATGGTAATGAGGCTCCGAGCCCCCTGGATTGGAGACCACCTTATTATCCTTATTCAAAATGGTCACAAAACCCGAATTATCCGTTTGCTCCAAATAGCGAAGTCTAGACCAACACACCCCTGCATACAGATTTTCTCCATGGAGCACAGGCCGACACACAAAGGCCCCGGGTAAAAAAATCGTTTCTAGGTAGTTCCCATCCATTGTAAATCGCTTGAATGAATTATGCCCTCTAGAAGTACAAATCAAGGTGGGTTCAGCACCCGCTCGCTGATCCACAGCAATTCCATGCGCAGTACTAAACTGCCCGTCCTCCTTTCCAGCACCGCCAAATTTTCGGATAAAATTTCCTC
Source organism: Cytophagales bacterium (assembly GCA_005788235.1). Classification (GTDB taxonomy): domain Bacteria; phylum Bacteroidota; class Bacteroidia; order Cytophagales; family Cyclobacteriaceae; genus Algoriphagus. The sequence goes on along the minus strand of SXYU01000217.1, from coordinate 12,249 downwards.
GACTATCGTATTGCAAAAAATATTGGGAACCATAACCATCCGCCACATACAAGTCCCCATTGGGGGCTACTACAGTTTCAGTAGGTACCCAGCGCATTTTGTCGGTATAAATTCCTTCCGTTACCGGTGAAGAAATTTCGGCGACAACTTTGCCTTCCAAGCTTGTTTTGAGCACCCTTCCGCCATTGTCCACCACCCAAAGGTATTCGGCATCCCCCTCATCCACTAAGCTCAAGCCATGTGCAGCAGTGAGTCCCAAAGTCCAGGTATCAAGCAACTTGCCTGATTGACTGTAAATAATGACATTATTTTTGGGCTCGTCGGTAAGTAAAATCATTCGCCCCTTTCGATCCATCACCATTTCATGGCAGTTGATTACCGGAACTTTTGCAGGATCTAGATTCCCCCAGTTCGGGTCTATGGTGTATTTGAAATCGCCATGTCCCAAGACTTTTTTCTGGGAGGCAAGCAGGGATAAATTGGGTTGTACAGTCATGGCCAAACCTAAAATGCTCGTGTTTTGTATAAATTTTCTTCTTGAATGCATGTTACTAAAAGCTAGATCAATGTAGTGATTTTGAATGAAGCGCCCCCCATCCAAAAAAGGGGTATCCAAATTTTGAATTTCGTTTAGGAATCTAGAAAAAATAATTTAATTATCCGCAATCTCACCAGTAGCTTAAAATCTGTTTGAATTACTTCGGATAATTGTCGACTGTCCGCAGACCACAGCTCATTAAAATAAACTTCAAACCTTATTTTTCTTTGTTTACTGGTGACAAAGCGGATAATCAGAAAAAAAATATAACAAAAGGTCAGTAAAAATTTTTAAGAAATGCAACTAGTACCTGTAGCGAATCCTCGATGAGGTACGTTTTAAAAAATAATTAACTTTGTTTTACCTAAATCAACTATCCTATGAAGCTTTTCCATATTAAACTCGCACTAGTCCTCTTGGTAAGCACCTTACTTTTTTCATGTACCGATCAAGTAAACGCAACCTACACGTTTCGAACGATGATGCCCGTTTATTTAGAAATGAAGGATGTTCGAGCTAAGTCTCTTGCTCCAATTCCTGCCCAGGAAATAGAGAGTACTGGAAAGATTTACATTTACAAGGATTTTTTACTTATCAATGAACCTAGCAAGGGGATTCACATTTACAACAATAAAAATCCAGCCAACCCGATTAACCTAAGTTTTATCCCGATCGAAGGAAATGTGGACTTGGCAATCAATAGCGACATACTCTACGCAGACAATTACGTGGATTTGCTTGCCTTTGATCTAAGTAACATTCAAAATATCCGCCTTATCAAGCGGGTGGAAGACGTGTTTACCCACTTGTACCAGCACAGCACCGGGAAAATCATCACCTTCAAGGACACCGTGCTTAGCAGTGATTCACCACGCTGGGAATACAATGACATGTGGACCGTACGACCTGGTATGAGCCTTCTCTCCAATATGGCCAAAGCTTCCCAAAGCTACGGTACAGGAGGATCCATGGCCCGGTTTACCTTGATGGATGGACACCTATTTGCCGTTGATCAAAACACCCTACGCGTATTTGATGTCGAAAGCCCGGCCGAACCTAGGTTCCTCAAGCCCATAGATCTGGGATGGGGCATCGAAACCATCTTTCCCTTTGATCAAAAACTATTTATCGGTTCCAACCGAGGCTTACACATCTACGATGCTTCCAATCCCTCAGCCCCTACCCGCATGGCTGTTTACGAACATGTTCTCTCCTGTGATCCGGTGGTAGTCAACGAAGACTATGCATTTGTGACGCTGCGCAGTGGGAATTTTTGTGTCAATGGAGTAAATGAATTGCATGTGCTCGATATCAAGGACCCTTACCGGCCCAAGCTCCTAAAAGCCTACCCCATGCTCAACCCCCATGGATTAGGATTGGCAGAAAACTACCTCTATGTAGCAGAAGGCAAACATGGACTCAAAAGCTTTAACGCTTCCGATGTCCTCAGCCTCGACAAAAATCAGTTGGAGTTTATCCAATCTATGAAGTCCGTAGACCTGATCCCAGGACCTAAATCGTTAATCGTCATCGGCCCAGATGGGGTCTGTCAATACGACTTCAGCAACCCTGGCAAACTGAAAAAGCTAAGCTGCATCCAAGTAAGCAATCCAATTGAAGTAAGCTAAGATGCGTTACAGCAAGTTGATTTTAGTATTTCTTACCTCTTGGCTTTGCGTGCAACTCGCAGCTGCTCAAGAGAAAGGTAGAATCACTCAATTGGAATTGGGTTTACTGGGAGGAAAATCGAAAATCTTGTGGTCCGAGGAGATTGAAAACCGATTCAATTTTACCTTTTCTGCCTTCCATGGGAAGGAAATCAAACCCAATCACTACTTAGGAATCCATCTGGGCTATGACAACTTCCCAGTCGTACGGCTACTACCCATAGGATTGGGATGGAGAGGTTTTATTGGTGACGAGGTTGGCTCAAAGTGGATGGGAGGACTCAATGCAGGTTTCGGAACCACCTTTCTGGAAAAACGAGTGCGTACAGACTGGTCCAGCACTTGGCATGAAGGAGGGGTTTACTTCCACCCATTCTTGGGTGTGAACATGCCCTCAAAAAAAGGAAACTGGGCACTTACTTCAAGTATAGGATACAAATGGCAACCTAGCAGTTTCTTTGAAGGAAACCACAGTCAATCAGAAACTCGACCAAAAATTCATCCCTTCTGGACTAGAGCCACGCTACCCGAAGGATTTAACTCTTTAAATAAGATTAGAACACAGTACCATAGCTTGAGCTTTCAGGTAGGCATCCTATTCTAGAAATTTCCGAGTAGATGGAGAATTTTCAGAAGTGGAGATTTTTAGATAAATCTTTTGATAATCCAAAAGACCAAGGCAAACAAGAAAATAAGAATGGAAATCTTGTTGATGCCGTGCATCATCCGTAGGTTGATGTTGCTCGGAGCATTGGGATCAGGCTTTCGGAATACACGGAGAAAATAATTCCCTACCTCACCCAACTTAAAAAACTCCTTTACTTGATTTTTTTCTGACATGAGAAATTCATTTTATAAGGTAACCACCGCCAACAGAATTAAGTTTAGTTCTCCTTCCGAAAGAAGCAATGCATGGATCTTAGATAGTTTCTGGCTCTAGCCACTTGCCGTCTTCACGAATGATGTTAATCAATTCGTCTACCGCTTTTTCGGAGGCTACAGAGCGCTTCACTACTTCTTTACCCTTGTACAAGGTGATTTTTCCTTTGCCCGAACCTACATAGCCGTAATCTGCATCGGCCATTTCACCTGGGCCATTGACAATGCAACCCATGATGCCAATTTTCACCCCTTTTAAGTGATCCGTACGTTTGCGAATCATGGCAGTAGTTTCTTGCAGATCAAAAAGGGTTCTTCCGCAAGAAGGACAAGAAATGTATTCCGTCTTGGACATGCGGGTACGTGCCGCTTGTAGCAGGCCAAAACTGATCGAATTGTGAAGTTTGATCTGCTCTAAGACCTGCTTCCGATCTTGAGATACCTCTGGATTTAAGGAAATCAAAATCCCATCCCCAAGCCCATCTACCAACAAGCCTCCAACATCTGTAGCAGCATAGAGCATGATTTGATCTGCCGTATGGGCCGGATAACTCACTTGTACCACTACTGGAACAGTACAGTTTGCTTCTAGCAAAGCCACAAATGCCCTTCGCAAGTCAGGCATGCCATGGGCATTGCTGCTGGACAATAGCAGGACTGTATCTTTTCTAGCGCCTACCAAAGAAATGGCTTGATGGATATGCTCCGTACTTACAGCTAGGAAATTAAGTTCTTGGTGAACTCCCGACGCTTCCTGGTATTCAGGAATTTGAAAAAGGGGAAATTTATTCAATTGATCACCCATAGCTTTCCAAACGGAATAGTTCTGGATTTCCTTCATCCCATTGGGAAGCATAAAGGGAATGGGATTGGCACCCGAATAAATAAAGTCGCAACCTAGATCATTCATTTTCCACTTGTCCAATTCGGGTAGGTAAAAGTGTCCTACAGCCTTCATTTCCCGATCGGTAACTTGGGATAGCGCAGAAATATCTGCAATTACCCGAGGTACATTTTGCCCTCCGAAATTATACACTTCGCTAACTTGTCGCTTGGTATACTCGAAGGGATGTATGGGATAAGATGCTAGGGGGGCTATCGGGGCATGTATAGTTCTTGAGGTATAGCGGTCAATCAAGGCACGGGCTACGGGTGCTTCAAACTCTGGATCTTCGGTCAGGGAAACGCGAACGGTATCTCCTAGACCATCTTCCAATAAGGTGCCAATGCCCACAGCCGATTTGATTCTGCCATCTTCAGCCTCACCTGCTTCGGTCACACCCAGGTGCAAGGGATAGGGTTTAAATCCTCCTTCGTTTAGTTTTTGAACCAGCAAGCGGTAAGCTTGTACCATCACTTGCGTGTTGGAGGACTTCATGGAAATGACGATCTCGTGGTACTTTTCGTCTTCACAAATTCTCAAAAATTCTAAGGCAGATTCCACCATCCCAAGCGGAGTATCCCCATAGCGGCTCATGATTCGATCGGAAAGGGAACCGTGATTGGTTCCAATGCGCATGGCGGTACCATTTTCCTTACATATTTTTATTAGAGGCAAAAACCTCTCGCGAATCCGCTCCAATTCTTCAGCGTAGGAAGCGTCGGTATAGTCGATGACTTCAAATTTCTTTTTATCGGCATAATTGCCTGGATTAATGCGGACTTTCTCCACTATTTTAGCTGCCAATTCTGCTGCATTCGGTGTGAAGTGAATGTCAGCTACCAAAGGCGTGTTGTATCCTCGCTTCCGCAATTGCTCCTTGATATTCCGCAAGTTTTCCGCCTCTTTAAGCGAGGGCGCGGTGATTCGAATCAGTTGACTTCCTGAATCAATCATCCGGATACACTGCTCCACAGAGCCTTGCGTATCCATCGTGTCGACCGTAGTCATGGACTGCACCACGATGGGATTATCCCCACCAATGATCACATCACCTACCCGTACCGGAATCGTCACTCTTCGAGAATACTGGGTCAAACTGTTGCAATAATCGCCATCAAGGGGCATGATTTGAGGTTTCATAGGTTAAATATCTCCTAATTGGGGACGGATAATTAGTTCTTCAACAACGGCACTTGGAGAAAGGTTATAGGCTCCCCAAACTGAATCCGCCACATCCTGTGAACTTACAAATCGCTCTACTGGCAAATCCACTCCTGCCCAAGCATCAGTAAGGGTAGCACCAGGCAAAATGGAGGTTACTTTAATTTGATGCGGTTTGAATTCTTCACGGAAACACTTCGTCATCCCCAGCATCGCCCATTTGGATACGGAGTAACTCCCTCCATTGGCATAAGCTGTAATGCCAGCAATAGATCCAATACTAAAAATATGCCCAGATCTACGCTGAATTAGTTCTTTGGCAAACGCTCGAGTAAGGTAATACGCGGAATAAAGGTTGGTATCCATCAGAAACTCTAAGTTTCCATCTGGCTCCTCATGAAGGGATCCCGGCAAGAAAATTCCAGTATTGTGAACGATTACATCCGGAATGCCTTTGACTTTTACAGCTTCTGCAAAGGCAAAAACATCCACTTTCTTGGAAAGATCTGCTACATGGGTGCTTAAAGTAATTTCAGGGTAGGCTTGCTCCAAGCACTGGCGCAACGCTTCTAAATCCTGTCCATTTCGAGAACAGGTAAAAATATCGAAACCTTCCTGAGCAAATCGTTCGACAATTGCCCTTCCGATTCCTTTTGTCCCCCCACTGACTAGGATACTTTTCTTCATTTGTTTCGTCTCTTAATAGTTAGTGTAACAACTATCTACAGTTGACAAAGTTACATTTTTTTATGAATTGATTTGAAAGGATTGAATGAATGACTTGTAAATGATTATTTCTTTGGCTATACCCATACGCTCCGCTACTTCCTATTCAGAATTAGCTTTGGGTAAAGGAAAGGTCAGGAAAAAAGTAGTTCCCTTGCCCACTTCAGTTTCATACCAGATTTTACCCCCAGCGGTTTCCACTCCACTCTTTGCAATGGCAAGACCAAGTCCAGAGCCTTGACTCTTGGTACTAAAGTTGGGGACAAAGATTTTGTCCCGAAGTTCTAGGGGAATCCCCTTCCCATTATCCGAAATCTCCAAAAAGACAGCACGATCTGTTAGCCACAGCCAAATCCGAATATGCGGCTTTTTATTAGGCTCTACTGCCTGCATTCCATTGATGATCAAATTGGAGATTACTCGACCAAAAAGTTTGTCATCACCCAAAATAGAGATTTGATCAGTAAAGGAATCGTCTTGGAATTCCAGTTCCATCCGTTTATCGGTTTTAAATAGCTCCAGCACCTTGGACAACACCTCCTTGAAGTTTATCAATTCATTATTAGGCAAAGGCATCTTTGCAAAAGTGGAAAATGAAGAGGCAATTCCACTCAAGGCATCCACCTGATGAATCAAGGTTTCGAGCGACTTTTTCAGTTTGTCAGCATCTTCCAATTTTCCTTCCCGCTCCAAACGAAGTAAATGTTGCAAGGTAAGCTTCATGGGAGTAAGTGGATTCTTGATCTCATGGGCCACTTGCTTGGCCATCTCCCTCCAAGCTGATTCCTTTTCAGTTGAGGCCAGCACCTTTTTACTTGCCTCCAATTTGGAGAGCATCTGGTTGTACTCATTCACCAATAAGCCAATTTCATCTTTTGAGGACCAGTACATTGGCTCGTTATTTTCAAGGTTAGTCACCTTGAGTTTCTGAGTAAGCAAGCGAAAGGGTAGCGTCAAGTTTTTGGTAACCAAAAAGGAAATGATCAAAAACAGAATAAAGATCACCACAAAGGCATTAAAAACATTTCCCAAAACATCAGAGGTCAGGGAATTGAGTTCTTCTTCAGACTCAAAAAAGGGAATCGCTAGCACTGCATTGATGGAGGCATTGGACTGGGATGGAATTGCCAAATACACAGTTTGGTACCTGAGCTTTCCAACCTGTTCTTCTAAAAGGGCCTCCACACCCTTGCCTTCCACCAATGCTGCCATGGCTCCAGGATGCATGCGATTAGATAAAAGTTTCTTTTCGAAAATAGTAATTCTACTTGACGTCACTAAGAACCCATCCTTTCCATACAAGTGAATATCTGTGCCCACAGTAGTTGCAAGTGTATTTATTTCCTCACTAAGCGCATCACCATCTACTTCCTCTAAGGATTGTCCTCCAAAAAAACGAACTAAATTTCCCTTTATTAAGCTGGCTTTTTGAAGGTACTGCCCATTCAGGTCCTCCTTGTAACTTTGAGAAAGCAAGCCGGTGGTAAGGATTGAAATGATTAGAATTGGAAAGAAAAAGGCAAAATTCAGGTAGAGTTGAAGCTTTGTGGAGTAGTTGAATTCAAACTTTCGGTATCCCTGCATCAGCACACTTCCCAGAATGGAAAGAAAAGTAAGAAAAACAAAGACCACAAAAAACAACGAAAAGGTCCCAAAGAACTGTTTCACTGAAATGGCCGGGGAAGACAAAACCCATAACTCCTCCCCATTTTTTATCCCAAGATGCTGGTAGCCCAAAGACTCCACTCCCATATCATGCAAGGCGGGATTTTGCAACATCAGTGCGATATCCTCCTGCTGATAATTAAAGCTGCCCGAACTTCGGATAAGTTCTCCCTCCTTAAATACCCCATAATCAAAGGGATTCGTCTTCAATTTTTCAGCATACTGCTCATTCAAAAGCAAACTTGGATAGGCGTTACCAGATTGAATGCGTAATTGATCAAACTCTAAATAGAGTGTTCCTAAGCCAATACCAGCCTTGTTCATCGGAACAAAGGCTACAAATTTACTTTCCCTTCCACTCGCTGAGTCTTGTACATAATATAAATTTGGCACCTGAGTAGCGTAATCACTCTTCACAAACTCTTGCTGCAATTCCTGAAAAGAATTTCCCTCCAAACGCCCCCCGATTTGCTTTGCAGAAGGTGAAAAAATACGGATCACCACTTCAAATTGATCGAAATAATTGTCTAAGTAAATTTTTCGAATTTTACTCACTACCGGATCCTTGGAGAGTAAAGGATCTGCCAATCGATTCTGAATAAAAAGATCGTTTTTGAGCCTGGAAAAAATATCATCTAATATCAAGGCTGTTCGTTTCTCCGTGGCCAACAGTTGCTGGTTGGCAAAAGCAACTTTGGATTGTACTAGCCGCTCAGCAGAAGATTGGTAGCTACTTGCCGCCACTATGCACGCAGCAATCAGGCTAGAATAAAAAAGTGTCAGGAAGGTTTCTAAACCTAAACGGTACACATTAGCAACTAAGTCAAACCTAATTATAGAAAATAGGAACAGGAAGTGGGCCAAACCTGCTACCCCAAACCAAAGGTTTAAAAAAAAGAAAATTAGCGTGCAAACCCCTGCCACAACAAGTAAGATTCGGTACATCAACTGCTTACTTGTGCCCCCACGGATAAATACATTGATTAAGGTAAAACTCAAAAATACATAAGCTGCTGCCCAGAGGAAAACAATCAAAAAGCTACTCCCCACCAGTTGATCAAAGCTTGAAATCGAAGAGATGTCCAAATTCCAAGATGCGCGTAGCACTAAATCCCGGACAATTGCCCATAGTCCACAAAAAAATAAAGTGGAAATCGCAAAGGCTAAAAGAAGTAATCCCTCTTCTCGAACCCTCATGCGCCAATTGTCAAATTTTTCCAAGAAAGATTTTGAGGAAAGCTCGTAGACCAATAAACCTAAAATCAGCACACCACAGCCCGTATGCAGCAATAGATCTCCTAGACTAGGCACCAACCAAGATGAGGTGTACGCCCTCGAATCAAAAAGTAAAAGATCTAAGTAGTCCTGCGGAAATCTGAACATTAACATGCCCGCTCGAATCACCAAAAGAATAAAAAAACCATAGCCTATGGCCTGCCATACCTGCCCTTTTCTCCATTTTTTTCTCAAAAAAATAAAACTGAGAAATGCATTCAGCAAAAAAATAGAAAAACTAAAAATTAATAAAGGAGTCGTCCATGTTTTACCTACAGAAATAAATCCTAGTTGAAAGTCAATACCAAATAAAGGTTGGCCACCAGAGGATTTGACCTGGTACGCTCCTTCGGTTGCATTGGGATATAGCGTAAACAAGGAATTGCCAAATACCTCAGGGTTAGGCCCCATCCACACATACTCATTTTTAATGTCCCCAGACCATACCAAGCGAAAGGCTTGAACAAAAAAACCACTCCCTTCTTTTGGAGATATTTTTTGAAGCTTAATTAAAAAAGTGCCTGATGGAGAATCATGAACTTGAAATTCTCGTGCTAAATCTAAAGCAGGAAAATCCAAGTTGAAATCATTGGTAGACCAATACTGAAGCTCTTTTTGAGGATTAACAATAAAAAAAGGGTGACTATAGACTTCGCTACTTACGCGGTCAAAACTCACCGTGTTCTGATCAGTCCCTTGTCGATGAAAAAGCGCTACATCTAAATTGAAGGCTTCTTCTACCTCATGAATTTTCTTTTCAATAGCCTGGATGTAGGTCTCCTCTTGACTTTTTTGATAAACAAAAAAATTCAAGATAAGGACTACAGGAAGAAGAAGTACGCTTCCCAAAAGAAGAATACTGCGGATAGAAAGCTTCATGAAGACTAAAAATAAAAAAGCAAAGTCTGGTATCAAACTTTGCTGCATAGTATTAGCGTGGTTGGAGTTTCGCTTTCTTCTTTTTGGAAGATCTGTACCAGAGGTATCCAATGATTCCTGCCATTAAATACGGCATCACCACCAGATATAAAATCCCATTGTTGAGTCCGGCACCAATCGAAGCATCCCCATTGCTCACATTATTTTCAACGGAAGCTCTACACATGGAACATTGTGCAGACGCCGCAAGGGCACTAAAGAAACTCGCTACGAATAAAACTAAGATCTTGAATTTCATGTATTCTCCTGTATTTGAAAAGGTACTTCAGATTCTAGAAAGTCTGGGTATAATAGGGAGCAATCATAAAGTAAACTATCACTCCTGTAATAGATACATACAACCAAATGGGATAAGCATACTTGACCACTTTGCGGTGTTTGTCTCGCTGATTGGTATATCCATAGTAATAGGCAAATAAAATGGGAAATAGTGCGACAGCTGCAAATAAGATATGGGTAATCAGCAAGAAATAGTAAACGATGCGAATCGCCCCTTCACCGCCAAATGGAGTGCTCTCTGCAGCACCATGATAGATCACGTAGGAAACCAAAAATATGGCTCCCAAAACAAAAGCAACAGTCATGGTCGCCCCATGCAAATTGTACTTCTTCTGTTTGACAAACACCAATGCCAAAATCAAGGCCACAGAAGCAGCAGAGTTGATAATTGCATTCAGATGAGGTAGAAAATAAACCCAACCACCCAGAGAGGTGAGCTTGGTAGGCATAAATAAAAGAACAGCCACTGCCAGAGGAATGGCAATAGAAATGCCGATAATCCAATTTTTAACTTTGGCTTCCTGTGGAGCCAAATTCGGTGTATTAGTCTTTCCCATAAAGTAAAATTTTCGTTTCTAACATCAACAAATCCACTTCTTCTCGTGTAGTACCACTGTAATAGCCTCGGATTCGGCCTTCTTCGTCAATTAATATAAATTTATCACTATGCACAAAATCGTCTGGCACCCCATTGCCATCTAAAGCAGGCAGCACAAATCCACAGCGCGCCAATTGGAAGGTTTCCTCCTTTGACCCTGTAAGAAAATTCCACTTTCCAGGAATAGCATGATGCTCCTCCGCATAGTCCTTGAGGATTTGGGGAGTATCGAATGTTGGATCAAGACTAATCGACATAATCTGCACCTGTGATTCGTCTCGGAAATGGTCATTCACGCGCTCCATCTCCTTGGACATTACTGGACAAATACTTGGGCAAGAAGTGAAAAAGAAATCTACTATGGTGATTTTTTCCCGCATTTGTGCCCTTCCCATTGGCTTTCCATCCTGATTGATAAAGGAAAACTCAGGAATGTAATGCTGCGCACTATCAGAAACAGGACATTCCTGAAATGGATTATCCACCCCGGTTTGAAAGAATACAGGTAGCTCGTATTCGTTTTTTCCAAAGCCCTTCAAAAACAAGAAGATCAATACAGGAATCAACAAAATGCAGACCAAAACAAAGCCCTGAAGAATTCGTAAACTTCGCATAGTAAGTGTATAACAAAAAAGAAGGTTGAAGTGATTTACTCCAACCTATTTTTTTTTAAAGAATTTATTTTCTACCAGCGCATCATAAAGATGTCTGATCCTTCCTTAATCAAGGTGATTACCAGCCAGACCAAAAAAATCAGCGGAACAATGATGGCATAAAATAGAGGCTTTGCTTCGTCACCTAAGTGCATAAAGGTCATCATGATGTATTTAGCCTTCCAAATGGTCAGGATAATAAATAGAGCATACAACAAAATACCTCTATCCATTGTAAAAGCCATCACGAATTCCGCCAAGGTAATCGCCAAGAGAATACCTGCTGTTTTCCAGATTTTTTTTATTTTTTCCTCGTTTCGAGGAGTTACCTGAAGCGTCGATTTAGTGTCTTGAACTTCCATATTGAGCGAATTGAATTGCTTAGATTAAATAAAACAAGGTAAATACAAATACCCAAACCAAATCTACGAAGTGCCAGTAGAGTCCAATTTTCTCTACCATCTCGTAATGACCTCTCTTGTCATAAATTCCTACTGCAGCTTGATAAAAGCAAAGGAACAACAAGAAAACTCCAATAGTTACGTGAAAACCATGGAATCCAGTAATAAAGAAAAATAGCTGTGCAAAAGATGCAGGACCATATTCGTTGACCATCAAGTTTGCACCAAAAACAGTCTCTGTAACATTCTGTCCCAAGCCATTTACATAAGTGAGCAATGAACCTCCATCAGTACCGTGAATAAAGTGAGACCACTCCCAGGCTTGGCAACTTAAGAAGGTAATTCCTCCAAGGAGTGTCCACAGCATCCATTTTACCACATCATTTCGGTCATTTCGGTGACCTGCTTCTACAGCTAATACCATGGTTACAGAACTAGCAATCAAGATAAAGGTCATGATCCCCACAAATATTAGCGGAGCATGTACTCCATGTAGGAATGGAAGCGCCTCAAATACCAATTCAGGAACGGGCCAGTAATCTTTGGAACCCGTAAAGGTTTCAGCAGCACCCGCATAGGCCGGAT
>SXYU01000216.1 GCA_005788235.1 Cytophagales bacterium | reverse complement strand
TGGAGCAACTCCTTTAATGCTCGTTGGAAAGAAGGGAAACATGCCTTTCGCTTTTGGCTAAGCAAATCAGCCGCCTGAAGCATTGACTTTTGCTTCTCAAGTTGGTCCCTCTTGGCGGCGAGCAATTGATCGGCTACCTGCTGCACTTGAAAAACCTGGTCAGCCAACTGGCTTTCTAATTCCATAAGCTCCTTGACGGTTTGTACCCCATGTTTTTTCTGCAATTGATAGATTTTGCTGAGACGCTCACGGATCCGTTCCAATTTTTCGACATCCACTTCAACGACACTATCCTCGTCTCCCAAGCTTTCTACCAAATCATTTAATTCAATGAATGCCACCTGAAATCGCTGTCGGTAACTGCCAAAAGCTTGAGCCAGTCTCTCCAAGCCATGCAAACTCGACTGAATATGCCCCATTCCCCGAAGTACTCCAAACTGTTCGTCATTGAAAAAGGAAAGGATTTCCTGAATCTTCACTTTAATATCTTCTGCATTTTCAAGAATCTGCTGACTAGCCTCTAACTCCTCTTGTTCCCCAGCTAAAAGCGATAGACTACTCAACTCATTCAATTGAAATTGATTGAAATCAAACTCTCTTTTAAGCCTATCCGATTGGTCTATAAGTTCTTCTAGTCTTTTTTTGGAAGATTTAAACTCTTTAAAAACCTGTTGGTAGGCAGCTCGCTCAACTCCTGTTTGAGCAAATGCATCTACCAAGCCCAACTGAAAATCCCCCTCTCCCAAGAGTAGGGTGTCGTGCTGGGAATGCACATCCATAAGCTTCTCCCCCAAGGACTTCAAATGATCCAATAATATTGGAGTATCATTAACAAAGGATCGAGATTTGCCATTTGGACTTATCTCCCTACGGATAATGCAACTTTCTTCATATTCTAGTTCCAACTCCTCAAAATATTCTTGTAAGCCATAAGAACTAATGTCAAAAACTCCTTCCACCACGCATTTCTTCTCCTCATGAAGCAAAACCTTGGTGTCTGCCCGATTGCCAAGTAAAAGGCCTACAGCTCCGAGCATAATCGACTTGCCCGATCCAGTTTCACCTGTAATCATACTCAATCCAGCACTAGGCTCCATGGCCAAGTGATCAATCAACGCATAATTGGATATTTTAAGTGAAGTAAGCATGGATTAAGAATAGCTTTCCAACAAATCTAAATGATAAGCTTCAGCTTTTGAGCAGCTCGTTGTATTTTCTAGCGTTATTCGGATCGATTTCAAGGAGTAGCGGAACGGCTTTTTCGCGAATCTCAAAAGGAGCATTCTTCAATATCTGAGCAATTTCATCACTTTTAGCATCGACAAAACTTATTGTAAAAATCCCATTGGGTTGCAATCTATTGGCTTCCGCTACACGTTGAATCGCTTCCAAAATGGAGGTATAGGCTTCCTCTGGCGCAGTCGCGAGTTGGTCTATCCCTTTCCTGTGATATAGGTAAAATGCCTCCCGAATAGGAGCATAGACTGTTGAAATGTAAATATCATTGATCAGCCAGTAGCGACTTCTTCGGTCATTGGGATTTTGAACCCAGCCAGCGCGACCCGATTGCTGGGCGTTGTTTACGATATCATTCGCTACTTCAAAATAGGGATTGCCCCCTTTGAGCGAAAAAGTGTCGTAATCCATCCCAAGCGCTATATTCGCATAATAGGCAAGTAAGGAGCTGATGTTATTTAAAAAGGAAACTCGATTGAATTCTAGCGGCTGTGAATCTTGGTATTCAAAAGTCCAATTCCGATCAATAAAGTTGAGCACCACTGTCTCATAATTGGTTCCAAACACTGGGCGTACCACCTGCACCTGCACTGTCGCACTGTAAACCCCTACTTGTGGCACCTGATTGATGGTAATTAATAAGTTTCCTTTGATTCGCTCCTCAGGCCTAAACTCATCCGAAGTCCAAGTTCTCCCATTCAAAAACTGTTCAAAATTGGTTTTCATCTGGCTAAAGATCTCCGTACTTTGAAATCTAGAACGGTCACTATTGATGATGACCCTAAAATCTAGTTCTTGAGCATTACTCTCAATAAAAAATCCAAGAATTGCAACTAGGATGAGTATCCCCTTTTTCATGTACTAAACTTACAAAAAATCTTTAGCTCACCGTCAAGAAGCTACTTTTTTGACTTCCTCCAAAATAATTTCAGCAATTGCATCCTTGGACAAAAGCGCGGACTGAACTTCATTTCCTCCTTTATGAAAAATACGAACCTGGTTGGTGTCGTGTTTAAACCCTACTCCGACCTCTGTTGCTGAATTCAACACAACCAAATCAAAGTTTTTGCGAACCATTTTCGTTTTGGCATTCCCCTCTTCCTGCTCTGTTTCCAAGGCAAAGCCAACATGAATCTGATTGGCACTTTTTATTTCACCGAGCTCAAGGGCAATATCCACATTTGGAATCAAGCGAAGGGTCAGTTCTTCTCCAGCCTTTTTTATTTTTTGATCAGCTACATTTTGAGGTCTAAAATCTGCCACTGCTGCGGCAAATACTACCACATCCATCTGGGCATGCAAGGACTTTGCCACTTCAAACATTTCGGCTGCTGTAGTCACGCGATGCACCTGAAATCGGCTTTCGTCTAACTTCAAGGCTACGGGGCCAGTGACGAGGGAAACTGATGCACCTTGAGCTTCAAATGTCTTGGCAAGGGCATAGCCCATTTTTCCACTGGAATGATTGCTTAAAAAGCGAACAGGGTCGAGCGCTTCTTGAGTTGGACCCATGGTAATCATCACTTTTTTGCCCTGAAAATCTTTCTTGGAATTAAAAAACTCGATGACCTGCTCCAGAATATGCTCCGGCTCCATCATTCTTCCTTGGCCAGAGAGCCCACTGGCCAACTCCCCAGTTTCAGCATCTAAAATTACATTTCCAAAGGAAGCTACTTTTTCCAAATTGGCCCGAACAGAGGGGTGCTGGTACATATCCAAGTCCATGGCTGGCGCAAGCATCACAGGACACCGACAGGAGAGATAAGTTGCGGTAAGTAAATTGTCACAGCCTCCTTGAGCAAATTTAGCTAGCGTATTCGCACTCAAAGGAGCAACTATAAATAAGTCTGCCCATAGGCCTAGCTCCACATGATTGTGCCATTGACCAGAACTTTTTTCAAAAAAAACTGAAAGTACAGGTCGTTTGGAGAGGGTAGCTAAAGTGAGGGGAGTAATAAAATCAAGAGCAGCAATAGTCGCTACAAGCTGCACCTCTGCTCCAGATTTGATAAGCAAGCGCGTTAAAATCGCTGTTTTGTAGGCGGCAATGCTGCCAGTAACACCGACTAAAATTCGTTTGCCCTTAAGATTCATTGGAAATTACTCCGCCCCTTCTTGCGATGGGTATCTGTGATGGATTTTTCCTTCCGTAAACTCTTCCATCGCTAAAGAAGTTGGCTTAGGCATTCTTTCATAAAACTTGGAGATTTCAATTTGCTCCTTGTTCTCGAATACTTCTTCCAAATTATCTACAGTAGAAGCAAACTCTGAAAGTTTGTTGTTCAATTCTTCCTTCAAGGCAGAAGAAATTTGTTTTGCACGCTGACCCACAATGTGGATCGACTCATAGATATTGCCTGTTTGTTCGGCGATTTTATCTAGGTCTCTAGTGATGATTGATGGATTAACAGCCATATAGTTTATTATTTAAGTGCTTGAATTAAATTAATTGGAGTTGGTAGTGACCAACGCCTCTTCTGCAGCTCTTTTATCTGCAATCTCTTTTTTCAGTTTGGAATGTGCCTGGATCTCTTCTTTAGTCTGCTCCTCTAGTTTTTTCACTTCCCCAAAATAACCACTCGCAGTATACTTTCGGTAGAAATTGTTTGCAAACTTTAGCGCATCATTCAAGCGATCCTCTTTTTTGTCAAAAGCACTATTTTTTGCGTAAGCATACCCCACTTCAACTAAGCGGTAGGCGAGCTCTTCATTGCGTTTGCTTTCCGGAAAGTCTTTGGCAAAATTTTGAAAGTTGATGATGCAAGCCCTATAAAAGTCACCAGGAAACAAGCCTTCCTTCAATCGATAGTACATTTCTGCCTCGCTGTAGGCCTTTTCTTCAAATCGAGATTCCAAATCTTTCAACATATCCATTGCTCGCTCGTAACTGGCAGAGGCAGGAAACTTACTTACAAATTGCTGTATCGCAGTGACCGCTTCTTTGCTGCTCTGTTGATCTAAATTGTAATCTGGAGCATCTAAGTACAGGGAATACGCGTGCATAAATAAGGCTTCTTCTGCCAAAGCACTGCGATTGTAAGTTTTGAAAAAGGTATTGAAATATCCTGCCGATTCAATGTATCTGTTCGTTTTAAAATGGCAGTTGGCATAGTTGTACTCTGCCATTTCAGCCTTTTCAGATCCCTTGATCACAGGAAGCACCTTTTCATACAGGATGATCGCTTTGTTGTACTCGCCTTCTTGGTAATATTTGTTGGCACCATTGTAGAGCTCCTCCCAGTTGGTACTTTTTTCCAACTTAGCAAAAGGCCCACAGGCTCCTAGGAGAACCAAAACGAATACAAAGATGATCGAATAGTAGCGCATGGTAAGTTAAAGGACCGCAAATATAAGGGATAAATGTAAGATTTCAAATGAAATTGCAAGGATAGCAAATCTTACTTTTTCACCTGTAATTTCTTAGTGATCACATTTTTATTATCAACGAATAAGGTGTAGAAATACACCCCTGGCTGGAAGTCCGCTACATGAATAACCAAACTGTTACGTGTAGGATCCAATTCATATTCCGCAATGGGATTACCTATAAAACTGGTCACTGTGATTTTTGCTTTAGATTTTGGATTTACAAGGGTATAATCCAATTGCGCTACCCGATTGCTAGGATTAGGATAAATATCCCCAAGCTTGACATCTTTTTGCAATAAATCTGTTTTTAGCTCACTTGAAACGGAATATTTTGCCTCAACCACAAAAAAATCTCGCAAGGCTTCACTATTCACAAATACCAAATCGAAACTGCCTATAGTCTCTGCAATACCTAATTCAAACTCTAAAAACAGGTCGGTATAAATTTCCCCAGGAGCAAGAGTTAACATCACCTTAGCCAATTCTTTTTTAGGATCAAAACACTGATCTCCTAGACAAATGCGCATCTTTTGTGAAGAGCCAATACTCCCCTTGATGTTTCGTAAAAGGAATGTTTTGGATTGTGCTGACTCGTTGTGAAGAATTACTGTTTTCCGTTGTGAGGAACCGATTTTCCCTGAAAATTCTACTGCTTCACTCAAGACATGTACCTGCTGGGCTCCCGCAAAAATCGGCAGCAGCAGCAGCAATACAAGGGTCAATTTGAGCAATTTGGCGTTCATGGAAAATAGAGAAAAATAAAGAAGCTGAATTTATAATAAGATCGATAAATTCTACGTTAAATGTATTTAGAAAGATACATTTTTTTCCAAAAACAGGGTTAATTGTTGTTAAGTTTTAAAAATGAAACTTTTCTAGCTTCTTAACCGCCACCTGCCTGCTTGACAGGCTTTTCTTGCAGGGCCTTTTGAAGCTGCCCTTGGGTAGGCATCGTCAGCTTCACTTCTGGCTCGTTAAAAAAATTCCGCAGCGTAGGATCAATTTCAACGACCTTTCGCCAGGTATCTATTGTAGCACGCAAAGGCTTTTCGTCCACCCTCCACTTAAAGCCCTCCAGTCGACTCATCTTTTCATCAATATTCTGGACTGGGATAAATTCCCCATCCGGGCGAACTCCAAAATTTGATTTTTTAATCAGACCATCCACAAAGGTTAGCCGAATGGTTGAACTTAGAATACGATTGATTCCTTGAGTCAAGGTATCCCCTTCAAGCGCAAAATAGAGTGACTCTCCATTTCCCTCGATAAACAAATTGCTCAACTGACTATCCTTAAAATATCCTGTCATCCTTCTCCCTTTCATCTGGTTGAAATTTAACAAGGTGTCCGTCAAAATCGCAAAGGCCTTGTTCTTCATGATTACCCGGTCTAAGGTTTCGTTCTTTAAGTAAAATACCATGCTATCTGCCACTATTTGGCTTGAACGATTCCATAAAATCGGGTCCTTGTACAGATGGATAGCTGAGTCCCCGAAAGCATACAACAAGGAATCTGCCTTTCCAGAAAGATCTGATTTGACCAAGTTTACTTGATGAAAAGCAAGCAAATACTTCAACGAATCGACCTCTCCATCTTGAGAAATCAAAGTGTCAGCAGTAAGAAATAGCGTATCTGACTCAAAATACTTTCGCACCAAGGCCTTCCCGTATACCTGACTATATTTTTTGGTTTCCCAATAGTTTCCCTCATCCCCAAAGACCTCCAGCTTCCGTTCTTTATTCAGCACCCTCACATCTTTTTTTCCCTCGTAGTAGGCTTTGGGCTCATCGTAAAACAATTCATCCGCCTTCACTCGGCTATCTCCCGTCTCCACCAAGCCCTCAAAAAACTTAAACTGCTTGAGCTGCGTGTCGTAAAAGCTTCCCTTTTGAGCATCTAAATGGTAGCCTTCCTTGGAAACAATATTCGTTAATCCAGGAGTCTGGGCAGTTTTCGGTACGGTCATGTAGATAAGATCCTGCGTTTTAAGGGTGTAATCTGGATTCACCAAAATCACATTCTGTTGAAAACTGATCCGCTCGTAATTGATCTCATACGTTCCTATATCACTCGTCAGCACATTCACTGAATCCACCACCTTCCCCCCCTCAAAATAGGTGGCCACATTGGACTCCCTGTTGTAATCGAGGTATTCGGTGTACAACTTGGTCTTCTGATTGGTGAAGACCACATTCTTGCGAAGCTTGGCTACCTTGGTCGCACCATCGTATTCAGCATAGGAGCTGGTCGTGGTGATGGGATCCACCTCATCCCTGATTTGTACTCTCCCAAAAAGCTGCGCCCGATTTTCTTCTCTGAAAAAATAAGCGGAATCACAGAAAATAAGGGAATTTTGGTGCTTCATTCTTACGTTTCCCAGCAATCGCTCAAAGCCTTTGGCACCCTGAAGTAGATCCGCGCTGCGAATCTCCAAAAGCGAAGAAGACTGCGCATGGAGAGAAATGGGCATCCAGAGCACAATGAGAAGGGAAAGAATGAAAAAAGGAGATTTCATACGGGATGGAATGGAGGCAAATTTAGCTAAAAAAGCTATTTTTGATTAATGTACGACGCCTTTATCTCGCATATCCAACAAAGCACACTTATTGAACCCAACAAACGCTACTTGGTGGCCTGCAGTGGTGGACTAGATAGTATGGCTTTGGCACACTTGCTTTATACTGCTAAAATTCCAATTGAGTTGGCACACGTCAACTTTGGTTTACGTGGGGATGAAAGCAATGGAGATGAGGAATTTGTAAGAAATTGGGCTCAGGATCGTTCATTACCCATCTACATTCACCAAGCCAATACGGTGGAATTTGCAAGTAAAAAAGGTATTTCCATCCAGATGGCCGCACGAGAAATCCGCTACCAGTTTTTTGAAGAAATCAGAAGCAAACACAACATGGCAGGAATCGTAGTTGCCCACCATGAAGATGACCAATTGGAAACTATTTTTCTCAACCTGGTACGGGGCACTGGGATTGAAGGTATTTATGGCATGAGTGAACGCAGAGGAGAATTAATTCGACCACTGCTTCCTTTTTCTAAAGCACAGCTTGTAACCTATGCAGAAGAGGCACAACTTGGCTGGCGTGAGGATCGCTCCAATGCCTCCATAGATTACAAAAGAAATAAGCTTAGGCACCAAGGGTTGCCCGCTCTTTACAGCTTGGAACCCGATACACGACAAAATTTACTGCAAAGTTTTGCCCATTTAAAAGACACCGGCATGGCCTTTTCAGGCCTTTTTGAACTCTGGAAGGCAGCACATGTTCGTGAGCAGCAGGGAATCAGCTTTCTTACCTACAAATCTTTGAGCAACATGCCAGGGGTTGCCACTTTGCTGTATTTTTGGTTGAGGCCTTACGGGTTCAATTCAGATCAAGCTTTAACCCTTTCCAAAAGCTTAGGGGCAGCAATTAAGCCAGGTAAATTGTTGCGTAGCGCAACCTATGAACTCTGTCTAGACCGAGAAGAGCTCTTACTCTATCCTATTCCTGAGGCATTCACAGAACTTGAACTTCCTTTTGGAACGCCTTCTTTTAAACTTCCAGAAGGAGAATACCACCTGATTTGGGATCGCCTTCCAAAAGAAATTGATTGGAATCCAGTCAATGCAGTATTCGATTTGGACTGTTTGGAATATCCGCTTCAAATCCGGAGTTGGCAGGAAGGAGACCGGTTTAATCCATTAGGAATGCAATCCGAAAAGAAAATTTCCGACTTCCTGATTGATAATAAAGTGCCACTTGCCTTAAAAAAAGAGGTAAAAGTCCTAGTTTCAGGAAATAAAATAGCCTGGGTAGTTGGCATGCGGATTTCGGATTGGGCAAAAGTAGGCGCAGATACCCAAAAATGCTTGCACATACAAAAACGCTAAGCCATGAGAAATCCTTTTTCCAAAACCTATGAGCCCCAAGAACTGCGGATGTTTGACTTCCTGCAAGGCATCAAATTTTTCGAGCTGCTCAAGCAGCAGGAACTCGCTCGTTTTCTTCCCACGATGCACGAGCGGAAATATGTTCGAGATGAAGTGGTTTTTTTTAGCAAAGACCCAAGTCAAGCTCTCTACCTCATACGAAAAGGCCAAGTAGACCTGACCATCGATCTGAGTGAGAATTTTGAAACCATCATGCAGCTCAAGCGTGGTGATGCCTTTGGCGAAAATTCTCTTTTGGAAAATTCGAAAAGAACTTACACCGCCCTGGTGAGCTCGGATGAAGTAGAATTACTGGTGATCCCACAGTTTGCTCTACTGGAGATTTTTGACAATAATCCTAAAATCAAGGCAAAAATGATGTCCTCCTTGGCTGAATTTTACAACGCCAACAACCAACGACTTTTCAGGTCCTACCGCGAGTCTTTTGGGTTCTTTAGCCTGCGGCAAATGTTTGAATAGGGAAGCATAAATAAAATACTCGGCGCACCTTAAAAAAACAGGGTCATTGCAACAAACTTAATCCAGTAGCGGCTTCAATTCCTAAATATCCCTTATTAACTTAGAGCGAAATTTTAGGCAATCAAACCAAAAAATAAAAACCATGAGCAAAGTAACCGTTGTTGGGGCAGGAAACGTAGGTGCCACCTGTGCTGATGTATTGGCATACCGCGAAGTAGCTGAAGAAATCGTATTAGTGGACATCAAAGAGGGTATTGCAGAAGGCAAGGCACTTGACATTTGGCAAAAAGCACCCATCAATCAATACGACAGTCGTACTATTGGCAGCACAAATGACTACAGCAAAACCGCAAATTCAGATGTGGTTGTCATCACCTCAGGACTTCCAAGAAAACCAGGAATGACTCGTGATGATTTGATCGAAACCAATGCCGGTATCGTGAAGTCTGTGACTGAAAATGTAGCGAAACATTCTCCAAATGCCATCATCATCGTAGTTTCCAATCCTCTGGATGTGATGACTTACCAAGCTCATTTAACCTCTGGATTTTCACGAAATAAAGTGATGGGTATGGCTGGAATTTTGGATACTGCCCGCTACCGTGCCTTCCTTGCTGAAGAATTGAATGTCTCTGGAAAAGAAATTCAGGCGATTTTGATGGGAGGCCATGGAGACACCATGGTTCCCCTACCACGCTATACCACGGTGGCAGGTATCCCTGTTACTGAACTAGTCGCCAAGGACAAGCTAGATGCCATCATCGAACGCACCAAATTTGGCGGCGGCGAGCTGGTAAAGCTAATGGGTACCTCTGCTTGGTATGCACCGGGAGCTGCGGCAGCACAAATGGTAGAAGCCATCTTGAAAAACCAAAGAAGGGTATTCCCAGTATGCATCAAGCTGGACGGAGAGTACGACATCGATGACTGCTACCTTGGCGTACCTGTTATCCTAGGTAAAAACGGCATTGAAAAAGTGATCGAACTGGATTTGAATTCAGAAGAAAAGCAATTGCTAGAAACATCTAGAGGTCACGTAAAAGAAGTGATGCAAGTTTTAGATCGCTTGAGCAACTAACCTGATCCTTGCTGGATCAATGGCCTAAGATTCTTTCCACTATGTAAAGTTTCTTAGGTCTTTTTTTACTCTATTTACTTCTACTCGATATTGCAATTTGAAAATCTGGAAAAGTTTGTTGGTCATTCTAGTGCTATCCTTGGTTAGCTGGGGAGGCTATGAAGTGTACCAACGGTTTATTCAGTCCAGAACCATCAACAGCCTTGAACTGATTTCGAGTGATGCCGTATTCTTATTCGAAACCCAGCAAGCCGATTATGCATGGCAGGAGCTTCAAAAACAACCCATCTGGACCACTCTATCACGATTTCCAGCTTTTCAATCCTTATCCAGCCAGTTAAACTCCTTAGATAGCCTTGTTGGCGAAGCAGGTTTTGTCACCAAAACCCTCCGAAACAAACAGGTGACTGTAAGCTATCACGCGGTAGGCACAGACAAATTTAGCCTGTTGTATACCCTGAATTTCAATTCCAATTCCCCTTCAGAACTCTTGGATAAACTGAAATCCAAGGCACCGAGGACTACACGATTTCAAACTCGTAAATACAGCGAACAAGAAATTTATGATGTATTGGATTCAAACAATAGCATCCAATGGTCTAGTACTGTCCTCAACAATGTACTACTTATTTCATCCTCCTCTTTTGTCATTGAAGAGGCAATTCGATTTTATCTCAGTGAAGATGCAAACCCAATTTCCACAAAGCTAGGGGAAAACTTACCCAATTCAGAAGGCTTGGGTAGACTAATTCTATCTTCAAAAGGAATTTCCAAGCTTTTAAGTGGAGTAATT
This sequence comes from Cytophagales bacterium, assembly GCA_005788235.1. Classification (GTDB taxonomy): domain Bacteria; phylum Bacteroidota; class Bacteroidia; order Cytophagales; family Cyclobacteriaceae; genus Algoriphagus. Next base: position 19,938 of record SXYU01000216.1, on the reverse strand, counting down.
GCAGACAAAACCTCGGCAGCACTTAAAGAGTTGCAGGTCACGGATTTCTTCCTTGCATTGACTTTAAGCTTTGAAGACAAACAATTTGTTTTTAAGGGCCCAATCCAAGGACTGCCTGAAGTAGACTTTTTGCCTTCCGTCCAAGCTGAACTTTCAGAATTTGAAAACTTTATTTCAACGCGTACACAGGCTATTACCCAGATCAACTTGAAGGATAATTACGAAGCGCAGAAACTTCAAAATCGCTCCTTTATTCCCAAATCCACCATCAGTGGAGAAGTTCAAACTCGATTAATTGATCGGGGATTTTTGGATTTACTCAGTGGAGAACAGTATTTTACAGAATTGGAGCCCCTTTCTGTGCCTCAAAAAAACAGTGTCCTTCTAGTAAAGTTAGAGAATCCAGAACAAGCCTGGAAAATCCTCAAGGAATACCGAGATACCACCGAATTTTACCCTACAGAACAATACCTACAAAAGGAAATTTTATTTTTCCCTGAGGAGGATTTCCCTGCACACCTATTCAATGGGCGATTTATAGGGTTTGAACAAACTTTTATCAGCCAAGTGGGACAGATGCTATTGATAAGCAACTCTGCCAATGGCATGAAAGGCTTGCTGGACGACTACACACAGGGAAATACCTGGGCAAAAAAGGGAAACGAAACTAAGATCCACTTATCCCCCGCAGCTGGATATAGCAAAACATACCTCCTGCAAAAAATCTGGCCAAGTTGGGTTCAGTCAACCAACCCTACCTGGAGCACATTTATCCAAAAATACGAAACGGAGTTGAAGGCCTTCACCAGCTTGGGATTGCGAATCCACCAAAATTCAAAAGGAAAGGAAGCAACAGTCACCTTGGGATATACCAGCGAGGCTGTCCCAGCAGTAGATGTCAACAAAACTTTTGAGTTGGCATCTGGCAAAGAAGTTGTGCTTCCCGAAAATCTAATTTTTGGCCCTAAAGCAATCAAAAATTTCAATGACAACACGGAAGATCTTATAGTTCAAGACCAAAATCATGTCCTGTATGTAATCAATTCAGCTGGCGAGCAAGTATACAGCCAAGCTTTAACAGGTCCTATCCTATCCGAAACGTATCAAATAGATTATTTCAAAAATGGCAAATTACAGCTTGTCCTTGCTACGGCAGATCAGATCTATGCCATAGACCGTCTGGGAGATCCTTTACCTGGATTCCCCAAGTCAATACCTGCAGAAAAAATCACCCACCTCAGCGTGCTTGACTATGACCAAACGTTAGATTACCGCTACTTCATCGCAACTGAAAATGGAAATTTATGGTTGCTGAACAAAATGGGTAAGGAGTTAGAAAACTGGAAGCCCCTACCTCTAGGAGAACCTGCAATTGGTACTCCCTTTCATGCTCGCGTACCAGGAAAAGGTGATTTTATGATTGTACTAGGCAAATCCAGTAAGTTACATTTCTTTAGTCGAAAAGGAGAATCTAGGAGCGGATCCCCTATCCAACTCCCAGACGGGATTGTCAGCCCTCTTTTATTCAATAAGGCAGGCACTCCAACGCTTCAAACCGTCACAACTGGTGGAGAAATCCTTGATATTTCCTTTTCAGGGGAAATCATCAAGAAAACACAAGTACAAAAATCAAATCGAGACGATAAGTTTCGAAGCCTAAGTGATCAAAAGGGAAATTCTTCGCTCCTTGCCTTGGAACAATTTAATAAAATACAGCTTTTTGATAATCAACAGCGTCTGTTGATGAGTCTCCCTTTAGCTGGAGGCAAAGCGTGGATTGGTTATTTTGATTTTGGGCCGTCACGTAGAATTATTGTAGCCACCGATCTCGAGCAGGGATTGGGATACCTGTATAACCTAGAAGGAAATCTACTGATCAGCTCACCGCTTCAAAGTGATGGTGAGATCCAATTGAGCCACCTGCCTAGTCAAGGGCAATACCTCATTCGTACACGCTCCGGAAAAACGCTCTTAGAATACCTAATTCCAGACTAGCAAGCCTCTTTTTTTAAAAAGAATTTTGAGTTAGACTAAATCAGTCCTTTACCTCAAAAAATGTGCGGCTTGTACTCAGCTTCCCTCCTAAATTCACCAGTTCCCAGTGTACAAAAGTTCCCTCTAGGTGGGGGAGATTAATTCTTGCTTCCTTCCCAGTTGTTTGCCAATTCAGCACCGTCCGCCAATCTGGAATTCGGGTGGAGGAAGAAGAAGGCTGGACAAACTGGTTTCTATCGATGATTACCGAGGGCTGAATCCCTTGGTAATCAAAAAACCTTGCCGCAGGAGCTAATGGGAAGAAACCAAAATTGTTGGCATAACTCGAAAAACTAAGTACCCCTGGATAGATGCGATCATTCAAGTAAAACTCACGGTTGAGTACTTCTAGTCGCTGCAGAAATTTTGGATTGAAGGAAGCCAAAAGATCCGAATCAAATACGGGCATCGCATCAATTAGAATCAAGGGATTGGTATCGAAAACACCTTTATCCGCTTCATTCAACAGTCGGAAAGTTTTCTTTTTATCCTTGAGACGCACTGATACGCTAGGAACATATTCTTTTAACACCGTTTCCACATCTTCAAAGCGAGTGTATTCGTCTAAGTTGAAGCTGTAATCTTCCACAAAGCCGGTGACTACTTCTAAGGAGTCCTGGTCAGACAATTCCAAATACTCCTGCTGAACTACCGCTGCTTTGAGAAGAGATTCGAGGTAGGCAAGATCCTCTTGCGACAAGGCTAGTTCAGGAAAACTGAAATTCGTTCGGAAGCTCGTTTTGATCAATGGAGAAACCAACTCCAAGCCAGGCATCTCTTCTCCATTCTCAAGTTGCAGGATCAATCGATCCCAATGCCGCAAGCCTCCGGCATCAAAGACAAGCATACCGCGTTCGTCCACATGATCTGTAAACAGAGCACTTTTTGCTCCATGAAGGGAAAGAAAATAAGTAAGTGCAGTGTCTAAAGAAGCTACTTTTGCTTGAACCAGATGTCCGAAAAGCTCGGGGAGCAAGGGCTGAGGGGTTATATTTTCATACACTTCTGCAGCAGGCAACTGCTTTTGTTCTTCCACTAAAAATGGATTGGCAATGGAAATTCCCGAAGCCAGTACCTGTCCTTCAGCAATGCTTGAAGAACCAAAATTATCAACTGCCCCTTTTGCGTAGGATTTAGAAGTTTGGAAAGTTTGGCGGTTGGAGGATTTAATCTCCTTGGGCGGAATTTTAGGGTTGATAATCGTAACCAGCTGCTGCGCAATGCCTTGATTTAGATCCAAATAGGGGCTGATACGGGTATAAACTCGTAACAAATACTGGTCGGAAGGGATTTGCTCTGAAACTGGAATAAAATTCAAGGCATTTCCATCCTGAAGCGGCACTTTGACGTGTGTGATGGAGTTGGAATTGCGATCCACCAATTCGGCATACAACACCTGTGAGGAAGTGGCTGGCTCACCCAAGCTAACCTTGGCTTCAAACCAGATTTTCTCACCCGAAAAATAGAGCGTCTTAGGCGTATGGAAAAAAACTTGCTCCTTAGGAACATTTGCTGACTGACCTTTGCTTGTACCTACGAGCCCAAGGAAACACAACAACCCAGAGATGAGGGCTATAAGGCTGCAGAGTGATTTTAAAGATGTCTTTTGTGCTTGCATGACATTAATCTATCCAAAATGTGGGTTTAAGTTTAGATGCATACAAGCTACAATCGGTGCATCTTCTTGAGGAAGGATAATAGCCAATTATTGTAGTTCCCGCCATCAGCGGTCTTGTTGGCACCACTGCTCCATTTCCAAAGATTGTTTGGTAATCATTTGCCAAAACAGCTTCTTCTCCGATTGTACAATCATTAAACTTTGGATCTAGGTAATTCCAGGGACTTACCTGCACTTGATTGATATAGATTCGCTTTTGGCGGATCACTCCAAGGCTGACCTGCCCGATTACAGGATTTTTGGCTGCATCCAAACTCTGAATATTCCCACCTATCAAAGAAGGGAGAGGGCTAAAGATCGAACCAATGTCCTCTGTGTTTTTCTTTAAAATTTCCCAAAAAGGAACATCCTTGGAAGCAAGGCCTTTTTGCGAAATAAGAATACTGTAGCGTTCCATAATCCGCTCATTACCTTTAGGAATCTCGGTAATAGTTTTCTCGAAGACGACCTGATCCTTAAACCGAGAGCTTGTCTCCAAAAGTATCCCTGGACTAGGCTCCGTCTTGAAGCAGAGGGAGGTTTGTTCTGTATCCTTGCGATCCCGTACATTTTTAAGTTCTGGAATATAAATGTAGGACGTTCGAATTCTAGGCCGGAAGATCCAAGTTTCTTCAAAAGTCCACAAAAAATCATCTGCATTGGCATTGCCTTGAGTAGATACAAACACCTCTACCCCTTCCTCATCCCGCTTAAATCCTGCATCAATAATTGGAGGGGTCACGATGGGCTGAAGACCTCCGGAAACATACCTTTCTCCGGAGCCAAGCTCTATTTCCAGCACGTAACTTTGCTTTTCATCGATATTTTTTTCGAAGATGTAGGTCCCTACCCCAGCTTCTTGGAGTGGAAAAATTTGTCCTCCAGCACTTTTAAGTACTACTTTGGCGCGGAGTTCAGGAATAAATGCTGATGCAGCTCCCAGTGGAGCAGTTCGACTTAGTTTTAACTCACTTTTTAACCCCTCCGTATCCAAATAACCCTCCACCACCAGTACCCTCAATTCTGTAACAGGCACTTCTGGCTCGTAGGGTGTCCTACACCCTAGAAGCATTGCGAGAAATAAAACAACAAAACCTATGGCTTTACGCATCAAAATCTAAAGTTATAGGTGATAAATGGAATTGGTTCTGCAAAAATTGCGAGTTGATATCCTTTCAATTTGCCCCCCTCTGGAACAAAATAGATTGAGTAGGCATTGTTCCTTCCAAATAAGTTGTATACCCCAAAGGACCAAGAGGCATGGGCCAGTTTGACTACTTTGTGATTTCCTTCTAGGTTAACAGAAAGGTCCATCCTGAAATAATCAGGGACTCTGAAGGAGTTTCGGTCAGAGAAATAAACCCGTTCCGAACCCCCATAATTAAACTTAGCAATCGGTAAGGTGACCGGTCTTCCTGTACTGTATTTTCCAGCCAAAGTCACATTGACCCGCTTACTTAATTCTAAATTTCCAACAAAATTGGCATTATGGGGTTGATCAAAATTGCTAGGATACCATTCAGATCGGTTGATCTGCTCCTTTTGCTCCGAAGGATCTGTCAGCATCAGGGAGCGGCTATAGGTGTAGGCAAGGGATCCATTAAGCTTTCCCGTTGATTTTTTGAGGTAAAGCTCCATACCGTAGGCTTTTCCTTGAGTGACTAACACCTCTTGCTCAATCCGGTCATTTAATACAATACTTGCACCAGATCGGTAGTCTAGTAAGTTCTGCATGGATCGATAGTACAATTCAGCTGAAAACTCAAAAGCACCTTGGTTCATATTTTTAAAGTAACCCAAGGCATATTGAATACCCTGCTGCGGCTTTAAGAAGGAATCACTCAACTTCCAAGTATCGGTTGGCGTAATCACAGATGAATTGCTGAGCAAGTGAATATTTTGTCGCATCGAGTTGACTCCTGCCTTCAAGGAAGATTGGTTGGACAGGGCATAGCGTGCAGAAAAACGAAACTCAGGACCATGATAGGTTTGAACTGGATCCCCAGACTGAAAACGAGCTTCGCCAATTATATTTTCGTTCAGATATGGCTCCCCTACTGCATAAGTAGGAATGGTTTGTGGGCCTAGAAAGGTGTAAAAATTGTATCGTAATCCGCCACTGAGGGCCCATTGTTCGCTGATTTCAAATTCATCCCCTAGGTAGATGGACCAATCCAAGGCTGTTTCAGGAGCTACTTGATCTTGAATCACACCGCTCTGTTGCCCAAAAGGGAGGATCTCCCCGGGGTTGAGCTGGTAGCGAATTCCATGCACCCCATAGCTAAGCAGGTGTCGATCTCCCAGCTCCTGACGGAATTGCGCTTTTACAAATTGCTGACGGATGTCGAATCGGTATTGGTAGGCGTTTAGCGGGTTGTCTTCCCCTTCTACCTCAAAATCATAGGCATCCTGGCCTACTGAAAACGTAGCCTCTAGCGCATCGTTGAAGTAATGTGTCCAGGATAAGGCATAATTCTGGTTGGAGTAGCTGTAGACCGTATCTGGATCAAATTGGAAGGAATCTTTACTAAAATAACCCGATAACCGAAGTTTATCCTTTGCACCTAATTCATGCTCGACCGTACCATTGAAATCGGAAAAAGCTGCCCTGCTTGCACCCAAATCAATCCGATCTGATAAAAAATCAAGAAGCCAATCCGAATAAGTAAGGCGAGAACCCAAGATAAAGGTGGTTTTTTCACCGATAGGCCCTTCTAGACTCAGCCTACTGGTCATTGGGCCAATTCCTCCAGAGCCACCAATTTTATCTGAACGCCCTTTTTTGGGAGTCACTTGCAATACAGAGGATAGTCTACCTCCTAGGCTGACGGGGATTCCTGACTTGTAAAGCTCCACTCCCTGTACCATATCCGAATTGATGGCAGCGAAAAATCCAAATAAGTGCGATGGATTGAAGAGGGTGTTTTGATCCATCAAAATCAAATTCTGATCTGCAGCACCTCCCCTAACATTAAAACCAACACTTGCTTCTCCGGCGGTATTGACTCCTGGCATGGTCAGTAGTCCTTTGATAATATCGACTTCACCCATGACGGCAGGAAGTCTTCTAATTTCTTGAACCGAAAGGGACTGTACTCCCATTTCTGGTCTTGCAATTTGAGACAAGGCCCCAGAGCTTACCACGACCTCGTTTAATGAAAAAACGCCCTCTCCAATACTGAGTTCAAGGGTTGCATCACCCTGGATATCCAATAGCCGCTGCTCTGTGTAGCCACCAATATTTTGAATAAATAGAGTTTTGTTACCTTTAGGAACAAGCAATTCAAATTCCCCAGCCTTGTTGGTCACCGCTTGGCGCATGGCCTCTTTTTCAAAGACAATCGCTCCCTCTATTGGGAGATTATTTTCCAAGCTAATCACCTTGCCCTGAAGCTTTGCCTCCGCTCCGGGACCGGGAGATCCAATGATGTAACGCCGATTTCGAACAAACTCATCTTGAACAGAGGCAACAGAAAGAGTTGCCTTAGAAGGTGCTTGAAAATAGTTTGGCAGGAATTCCACCACTTTCTTTTCTCCTTTAAAAATGAAGACTTCAAAGTCTTTGGAAATGGAGAAGGTAAACTCTGTTTTTAAAAAAAGCACTGCCAAAACATCTTCCAACTTATCCCCATTGGCTTGTAAGCTAACAGTCAGGTTGGCAACTTCTTCTTTTTTGAATAGAAAGCGGTAAGGGGTATCCTTTTCTACTAGCTCGGCAAATCGTTCAAAGGAAACTCCAGCAAACAAGCCGCTTACCTTTGGATCCTGCTCTTGCTTTTGCGCAAATGCCGCCCCAGGTGCCGAAGCAAGAAAAAAAAGTAGGGAGATGGTATAAAAAAGCGAGCGCATCAGTTTGATTGAGGATAGACCACCAGATATTGCAAATAGGCCTCAGGGTCTTTGTTGAATTTCAGCCCTTTACCCTTTAGTTCTTTTTTTAGGTTCTTTTCATTGAGCTGTAAAGCAGAAATAGCTTGAGATGATTTTTTTATCGAAAAAAAGGCTCCATCCTTCCAAAGGAAATAGTCTTTTTTCTCCACATACTCAGCATTGTATCGTGCTATATCGCGTAAGGAGCGGGTGGTTTTGTAGCGTTTTACAAGGGCTATTGCTTTTCCTTGACCCAACACCTGATAGATTCCATTTCCATGATGAAGAAACGATTCATTGCCTGGAAAAAATCGGAATAGCTTCCCATCACTCCACTCAAATCCATCAATTTTCTCAGGCTTTATCAATATTTTTTGATTGAAAATCGGATGGAAAGTAATTAGTTGATCTCGGAAAATATCGTAGAGTAAAGGAACCTGGGGATACGTGATTCCATTAATCTGTAAAGTTCCTACTTCAAATTGACGAGTAACGAAATAAGGATCTCCTTTTATGAGTGAGGAAGGCGCCGCATATTGGCCTCCAGTGATCAATTCTTGGAAATAAGGGATTTCTTCTTGGTAAGAGGATAAGAAAGGCAAATCCCGCCCTGCTACTTGAGCAGATGCCTCCTGTTTAAAAAGTAACAAAGCCACTAGAACTAATATTGTACGCATTGTGAAAAATACGATTGAAAATTCGGATAAATTCTATTTATTCAGATTATGTTTAAATGGCAACCTATGCATTTGAACGGATAAGAAAAGTAATCCAATGACAAGCAGAAGATCCCTCCTCAAAACTTTAGCGCTTACCCCTTTGGTAGGTGCATTTGTTCCTTCAACCGAAGCAAAACCTAAGGTAGGCACTCAAGCCGAGTTTATTTATTCGCTAAACACAAGCACCATTCGAGGTCAAAAATTAACCCTCCCTCAGATGATCGAGCTGGCTGCTCGAGCAGGATACCAAGGACTGGAGCCCTGGATGATGGAAATCGAAGGGTATCTAGAAGGTGGAAAAAGCATTGCTTCCTTGAAAAAACTAGCAAGCGATGCAGGAATCAGCCTTGTTGACTGCATCGGCTTTCCTACCTGGATGGCTCAGGATGAAGCAAAAAGTAAGGCTGGTTTTGCGCAGATGGAGAAAGAAATGGGACTACTTGCCGAGCTAGGCTGTACTCGAGTGGCTGCCCCAGCGATCGGAGCAGATGCTCCGCTGGATTTGCTACGAGCAGGTGAGCGGTACAAGCAACTATTGGATTTAGGACGTAAAACAGGCGTCATGCCCCAGCTGGAGTTCTGGGGAGCCTATCCTGCCTTTTTTCACCTCAGCCAAGCTTTAGCCGTAGCTGCAGCGGCTAATGATCCCGATGCCAAGATTCTTGCTGATGTCTACCACCTCTTTCGTGGGGGATCGGGCTTTGAAGGATTGAAGTTGGTTGATGGGAATGCCATCTCTATTTTTCACCTCAACGACTTTTCAGGAACTATCCCAAGAACCTCCCAGCAAGACAAGGATCGGGTATTTCCTGGGGATGGCGCAGCTCCATTACAGGATCTTGCCGATACGTTGCGCGCCAAAGGAGGACAAATTATTCTTTCTTTGGAACTATTCAACCCGGAATATTACGCAATGGATGCAGGTTTTGTAGCCAAAACAGGCTTAGAAAAAATGAAGCGGTTCTTTTAGAATTAGCCGGAATTAAACTTAATGAACCCTGCATCAGGCGTGCCATCAAAGTCTATAGCAAGGATTTTTTTACCTGGATTAGAGCACAAATCCAACCCGGAGTAGGTAGGGCTCACTGTAATAGGCTTCTTTATTGGAATGATTGAGGTTGTATAAAAAAGTGAAATTGGCTCCCCCTCGTTCCCCAAAAGGGGCGAAGTACCCGGCTCCCACAAAAACCGCCTCTGTCCAGGTTCGCTGAAAATTATCCTGCCCATAGTTGTAGGCATTCCAGTTGATTGATTCCACTTCGGAATAGGCAAAGATATTGGGAAGCACATTGTAACGAACAAAAGCTCGACCTCCAAAAGAGGAGCCAGCGGCACCTTGAAATCGATTGTCTTCGTAGTACTGATACGTGGCACCTAAGCCTGTAGAAAATTTAGGGCTAAGCATCACCCCCGCCAATGGAGAGAGGTCTACAAGAGTCACCGTTCCAAGCTGAAGGCCAAGGCTTCCCCCAAAATAGCTCCGGTCCTTGAATGAAAATTTAGCTTTAGGATCAATCTCCCGCTGCGCAAAGGAAGATAGGTGCAAACCAAAAAATACACCTAGAAAAAAGGTGAGAAAATTATTTTTGAACCACCACATACAGATCTTCTGTTGGCTTCTTCATGAGGTATTTTTCACGGGCAAATTTCTCCAACTTTTCCGGATTGCTAAAAAGGGCATTGCGCTGTTGTTGAATTTGGACTTTTTTCTGTTTGTAGTACTCTTTTTGATCCTCCAAGTCCCAAAGCTGTTTGGTAAGTCTCCACTGCGTAGGAAGGTTATTCGAATCAATGAAGACCATCCAAATTAAAAAAGATAGGGTTGCCAACAGGTAAAAGTTGCCACTATATTTGAGGATTTTTTTCATAATGTTGCGTTCGAACTCTAAGCTACAAAAATCATGCAAAAAAAGACAGTCCCGAAATTTCGGGACTGTAGATTTAAACATAAAAAAAATTTATTTCAACTTTCCTTTAAAAACCGCTGAATCTCCAAGTTGCTCTTCGATGCGAAGCAGCTGGTTATATTTTGCCATACGATCTGAACGGGAAGCAGAACCAGTTTTGATTTGTCCACAGTTGACTGCTACCGCAAGGTCTGCAATGGTTGAATCTTCTGTTTCTCCTGATCGGTGGGACATCACTGCTGTAAACCCAGCTTTATGTGCCATGCTGATCGCATTCAAGGTTTCAGTAAGGGTACCGATTTGGTTGACCTTAACTAATATCGAGTTGGCAGATTTTTCTTCAATTCCACGCTTCAAGAAGCTGACATTGGTGACAAACAAGTCATCCCCTACCAATTGGATTTTTGAACCTATTTTGGCAGTTAGCATTGCCCAGCCAGTCCAGTCTTCTTCCGCACAACCATCCTCGATGGAGTCGATTGGATATTTTTCGGTTAGCTCGGCCAAATACGCAACTTGCTCTTCTCTAGAGCGAATTTTTCCGTTTGGTCCTTCAAACTTAGAGTAATCATACTTTCCGTCCTTGTAGAATTCGGAAGAAGCACAATCCAAGGCAATGGTCACATCAGCTCCAGGACGGTAGCCTGCCTTGCTGATTGCATCAAGAATACAAGCAAGTGCTTCTTCAGTTCCTCCAGAGAAATTCGGAGCAAATCCTCCCTCATCACCTACTGCTGTACTCAAATGCTTGTCATGAAGGATTTTTTTCAAGTTATGAAAAATCTCAGCACCCCAGCGGATCGCCTCTGAGAAGCTAGTCGCTCCAATCGGACGAACCATAAATTCCTGGAAGGCAATGGGAGCATCTGAGTGAGAGCCACCATTGATGATATTCAACATGGGTACAGGAAGGGTATTGGCATTCACTCCACCAATGTATCGGTAAAGCGGCTGTCCAGATTCCATGGCAGCAGCTTTGGCTACCGCGAGGGAAACTCCCAAGATGGCATTGGCTCCCAACTTGCTTTTGTTTGCGGTGCCGTCTAAGTCAATCATAATCTGGTCAATGGTGTTTTGTTCAAAGACATCCATGCCCACTAACTCTGGCGCAATGACATCATTCACATTGGAAACAGCCTTCAACACGCCCTTGCCTAGGTATTTACTTTTATCTCCATCGCGGAGTTCTACAGCTTCATTTATTCCAGTGGAGGCACCGCTTGGTACCGCAGCTCTTCCAAAAGCTCCATTTTCAGTCACCACATCTACCTCAACGGTTGGATTTCCTCTTGAATCTAGGATTTGTCTTGCATGAATGGATTGAATCAACGTCATTGTTTTTACAGGTTTGTTAGGATTAGTTTTTAGTTATCAAAGATACAAAGTCATCAAATAAGTATCGGGAATCATGCGGTCCTGGGGAGGATTCCGGGTGGTATTGCACCGAAAAAGCAGGTTTATTTTTCAACTTGATTCCCGCCACGGTATTGTCATTTAGGTGTACGTGGGTGATTTCTACATCTGCATTATTCTCCGCATCTGCTCGCACCACGTTGAATCCGTGATTCTGGGAAGTAATCTCACTTTTTCCAGTCATCAAGTTTTTGATAGGATGGTTGATTCCACGATGACCGTGATGCATTTTATAGGTAGAAATTCCCACCGCTTCTGCGAGGAGCTGATGCCCTAGACAAATTCCAAAAACTGGCTTATTGGTCCCCAAAATTTCTTTTACTGTTTCCACAGCGTAGTCCATGACCGCTGGATCTCCTGGTCCATTGGAAAGGAAATAACCTTGAGGCTTCCAGGATTCCATTTCGGCAAGAGAGGTCTTGGCAGGATACACTTTACAATAGACGCCACGGGAAGCAAGGTTCCGTAGAATATTAGTTTTGATGCCAAAATCAAGACAGGCGACTTTAATTGGAGATGCAGGATCGCCAAAAAAGAAAGGTTCTTGCGTACAGACCTTGGAGGATAATTCTAGCCCATTCATGTCTGGTACTTCGGCTAGCTTTTCCTTTAAGCCTTCCAAATTTCCTTCAAATTCAGAGCTGATAATCGCATTCATTGCTCCCGCGTCTCGAAGGTGACGTACTAGCTTTCGCGTATCTATTTCTGCAATACCGGTAATGCCCGCAGCTACCAAGTAGTCTTGCAAGGATCCAGAGGCATCTAATCGAGAAAAAACGTCAGAAAAACTATTCACAACAATCCCCGCAACACAGGGTGCAGCAGATTCTATCTCTTCTGGGTTCACGCCATAGTTGCCAATGTGTGCCGTTGTGGTCACTACTATTTGACCCGTGTAGGAAGGGTCAGTGTAAATCTCCTGGTAACCAGTCATGCCTGTATTGAAGCAGATTTCACCGCCATTGGTACCGGGAGCGCCGATGAGTGTTCCAGAGAAGAACATACCATCTGCAAGAAGAAGGGTGGCTTTTTGTGTATTCATTTCCTTGAAAGTTGCACAAAGTTAATAAAACTTGGGGAGCGTGAGATGAGGCTAAGGAATAAAAAAAGGATTGAACGACGTCCAATCCTTTTGAATGTGAAATTACTTTCAATTTATTTTTCTTCTGTTTCGTTTTCTTCAGAAGCTGTTGTCTCTTCTGCAGCCGCTTCAGCTACAGGAGTAGTTTCTTCAACTACTTCTGCTTCAGCGATTGGATCTTCTTCCACTTCTTCACTTACTGGAGCTGGAGCTGCTGCCTTAAGAATAGCAGGAGCTGGAGCGCTAGTCTCCCCACCAGAGGATCTTCTAGATCTTCTAGTTGTTTTCTTCGCTGGAGAAGCATCTTTCAACATCAATTCATTGAAATCAACCAGTTCGATGATGCACATTTCGGCATTATCCCCCAATCGAAACCCTGTTTTGATGATTCGAGTATATCCTCCGGGACGAGTACCAACCTTCTCAATTACCTCACCAAATAGGGAATTGATCGCCTCTTTGCTTTTCAGGTAGGAGAACGCAATTCTTCTGTTGTGTGTGGAATCTTCCTTTGCTCTGGTTACCAGAGGCTCAACAAACTTCTTCAATTCTTTCGCTTTGGCAAGCGTAGTAGATATACGCTTGTGAAGAAGTAGGGAAGCTCCCATATTGGAAAGCATTGCTTTTCTATGTGAAGCAGTCCTACCAAGGTGGTTAAATTTCTTACCGTGTCTCATCGTTAATTATTCTTCATCAAGTTTGTACTTAGAAATGTCCATCCCGAAGATTAGACCTTTCTCTTGGATCAATTGCTCCAATTCGGCCAAAGATTTTTTACCGAAGTTTCTGAATTTCATCATGTCTGAAATTTCAAGACGAGCAAGATCACCGAGAGTTCTCACATCAGCCGCTTTCAAGCAATTGAAGGCCCGAACTGAAAGGTCGAGATCTCCCAAAGATGTTTTAAGAAGCTTGCGCATGTGAAGGAATTCCTCATCGATTGGCTCCGGTTCAGCGATTCCAGTGGAATCAAGAACCATGGTTTGGTCGGAGAAAAGCATAAAATGCTGGATAAGAATCTTTGCAGATTCCTGAAGCGCTTTCTCTGGGTGAATTGATCCATCCGTATGCACTTCAAGGATCAATTTTTCAAAGTCAGTCTTTTGCTCTACTCGCGTATTTTCAACACTATACTTTACATTTTTAATTGGTGTAAAGATGGCATCAATTGCAATTTGTCCGAAGACTTGATCTTTTGGCTTGGATTCTTCAGCAGGCAAATAGCCTCTACCCTTTTCGATGGTGATTTCAATCTCGAAATTTTTAGCTTGGTCGATATGACAAATTACCAATTCGGGATTCAACACTTCGAAAGAAGAAGTGAACTTAGCTATATCCCCCGCTGTGAAAACAGACTGATTTTTGATTTCAACAGATATTTTTCCATCAAATGCATCGTGCAATTTCTTGAAGCGAACCTGCTTTAAATTCAAAATGATGGTTGTCACATCTTCTACTACACCTGCTACAGTAGAGAATTCATGAACCACTCCTGGAAGCTTGATGGAAGTGATGGCGTATCCCTCTAAAGAAGAAAGTAAAATTCTTCTCAAGGCGTTACCTATCGTAACTCCGTAGCCTTTTTCAAGCGGTTTGAATGTGAATAAGCCATGAAAATCATCGGCTTTTTCCATTACCACTTTTTCGGGCATTTGAAATGCTAGTATAGACATATATTTCGTTCTGTTTTAACTGAAAATAGTGAAATATTACTTAGAGTAAAGTTCGACGATGAGCTGGACTTTGATATTCTCAGGAATATCATCTCTACCAGGAACGGTCACAAACTTCCCAGACATAGAGGCATTGTCCCATTCTAACCAGGAATACCTAGATGTACCTCTACCTGCCAAACTGTTGGTAATCGCTTCGAGAGACTTAGAACGCTCTCTAACCGAAACCACATCACCTGGCTTAAGTGTGTAAGAAGGAATGTTTACCAGTTCACCGTTGACCAAGATGTGCTTGTGTGATACGAGCTGTCTTGCTCCACGACGTGTTGGAGAAATTCCCAAACGGTATACAGTATTATCCAAACGAGCTTCAAGAAGCTGAAGGAGGTTTTCACCTGTGATACCTGATTTTCTAGAAGCAATGTCAAACATCTTAGCGAACTGTCTTTCCAGTACCCCGTAGATGTATTTTGCTTTTTGCTTCTCTGATAGCTGAACAGCATATTCTGACTGCTTCTTTCTTCTACCACGACCGTGCATTCCTGGAGGATAGTTTTTCTTTTGAAGTGCCTTGCTATGCCCTTCGATCGCCTCTCCAAATCTTCTGGAGATTTTTGCTTTAGGACCTGTATATCTTGCCATGCTATTGCTTTTTTAAAGTTAAACTCTTCTACGCTTAGGTGGACGACAACCATTGTGCGGCATAGGAGTTACGTCGATTATCGTCGTCACATCTAGACCTACATTTTGTAAGGTTCGGATCGCTGATTCACGACCTGCGCCTGGACCTTTTACGAACACTTCGATTTTTCTCAAACCGAGTTCGTATGCTACTTGACCACAATTCTGTGCAGCCATCTGTGCAGCGTAAGGAGTATTCTTCTTAGATCCTCTGAAACCCATTTTACCGGCAGAAGCCCAAGAGATCACTTGACCTGAGATATTGGTGATAGAGATGATGATATTGTTGAAGGACGCCTTAATGTGCGCTTGCCCTACAGCTTCTACCTTAACTACTCTTTTCTTACCCTTTGCTTTATCGTTTCTTTTCTGAGCCATAATCTAAATCAGATTTTATTTAGTTGCCTTCTTTTTGTTAGCAACAGTTTTACGCTTTCCTTTTCTGGTTCTGGCATTGTTTTTAGTGCCCTGCCCACGAACTGGAAGCCCTTTTCTGTGTCTCAAACCTCTGTAACATCCAATATCCATCAGACGCTTGATGTTTAACTGAATCTCGGACTTCAATGCACCTTCAGTTCTGAATTCTTCAGCAATGATCGTACGGATGGCGGTGGATTCCTCGTCATTCCACTCTCCGGCTTTTTTATCTAAAGAGATACCGGCTTTGCTAAGGATAGCTTTGGCTGAACTTCTTCCTATTCCGAAGATGTAAGTAAGTCCAATTTCGCCGCGCTTATTGTCTGGTATGTCTACACCTGCAATTCTAGCCATGATTAACCTTGTCTTTGTTTATACTTAGGATTTTTCTTGTTGATGACATAAAGTTTTCCTTTTCTTCGGATCAACTTACAGTCAGCACTTCTTTTCTTAATAGATGCCTTTACTTTCATTTGCTTATTGTTTTACATTCCGGCCCTATGGAATCTCACTGAAAAGGAAATAATTCCCGAAGGAAATCTCCGTTAGCTCGATTTCATTTCAGTCTATTTATATCGATACACTATTCTGCCTTTGGATAAATCATAGGGAGATAACTCTAACTTAACCTTATCTCCAGGAAGGATTTTGATGTAATTCATCCGCATCTTTCCGGAAATATGAGCAATCAACTGATGTCCATTTTCAAGTTCTACTTTGAACATCGCGTTAGACAAAGCCTCCACTATGGTGCCGTCTTGCTCGATTGATGTTTGTTTGGCCATATTAGAATTTAAAGTTCTCTTCTATGTACTTATGCGTAGTTAACACTTCTGTTCTATCTTCAAATATTGCAACCGTGTGCTCATAATGTGCGGATGGCTTCCGGTCTGCAGTTCGGATCGTCCAACCATCTTTCTCTTGGACAATATTTCGTGTACCAAGATTAATCATGGGCTCAATTGCAATCACCATTCCTTGTTTCAACAAGGGACCACTGCCTTTCTTACCATAATTAGGAACCTCAGGAGCCTCATGTAGCTTCCGACCTAACCCATGCCCGACCAACTCTCGGACGACGGTATAGCCTTTGGCTTCCACAGACTTTTGAATCGCATGGCCTATGTCGCCTACACGGTTTCCAAAAACAGCCTGTTCGATTCCCAAATAGAGCGAATCTTTGGTGGCGCTAAGTAATGCTAAGACAGAAGGGGGCACTTCACCTATGGGGTATGTATAAGCGGAATCGCTATGAAAACCTTGGTGAAAGACTCCACAATCTACTGAGATTATATCGCCATCTTTCAATTCATACTCGCTGGGAAATCCGTGAACAACTACTTCGTTAACGGATATACACAACGAGCTAGGAAAACCGTTGTAGCCCTTAAAAGAAGGCACTGCTCCGTAATCCCTAATAAACTCTTCAGCAACTTTATCTAAGAAAGAAGTCTTTACTCCTTTCCTGACATGCTTGGCGATTTCTCCGTGAGCTCTTCCAAGTATGTCGGCACTCTGTTTAATTTTATCAACTTCCTCCGAAGTCTTGTAATGAATCATCAGGAAGCAACCTGGTAATCCGAAGAATTGCCTTTCACATTTCCACTCTTCATCATCCCTTCGTAATGTCTCATCAATAAATAACTTTCAATCTGACGAAGGGTATCCATGATTACTCCTACCATAATCAATAAAGAAGTTCCTCCAAAGAACTGAGCAAATTCACCACCTACCCCAGCCACAATGGCTAAAGCAGGAAGAATCGCTACTGCCGCCAATAGAATGGAACCTGGTAAGGTAATTTTAGAAATGATTCCGTCAATAAATTCCCCTGTTGGAGCACCTGGCTTCACACCTGGCACAAAACCACCGTTGCGCTTCATATCCTCTGCAATCTGCTCTGGGTTTACAGTAATCGCAGTGTAGAAGAATGTGAAAACAATGATTAAGGTGGCAAATAATAAATTGTATTGCCAAGAGGTAAAATCAGAGAAGGTTGTACCAATATAGTTGGCAATGTCGTTTTCTCCGGCCCAAATCTGAGCAATCAATGCAGGCACAAACATTAAGGATTGTGCAAAGATGATCGGCATGACACCAGAAGCATTCACTTTGATTGGAATGTACTGACGCTGTCCACCATATACTTTTCCGCCCACTACTTGCTTCGCGTATTGTACTGGGATACGGCGAGTAGCCTCAGTCAAAGCAATTACACCCACTACTACAAAGAACAAGACGATTGCTTCGATAATTAGAAGTAACATTCCAGAAGACCCTTTCTCCAAACCTTCAGCGATTAACGCTCCAGGGAATCGAGAGATAATTCCAATCATGATTAGCATGGATATTCCATTACCAATTCCTTTTTCAGTAATCTTCTCTCCTAGCCACATGCAGAACATCGTGCCTGCAGAAAGCAATACAAGAGAGCTAAACATAAAGAGCGTCGTGTCAATCATTACTGCGCCAGTAGGCAGGATAGTCGCTGTGATGTATCCTATACCTTGAGCAATAGTAATGGCGATGGTCAGTACGCGAGTGATTTGGTTGATTCGTTTTCTCCCGGACTCCCCGTCCTTCTGCATCTTCTGAAAGTAAGGAACTCCGACAGTGAGCAACTGCAACACAATAGATGCAGAAATATAGGGCATGATCCCCAAACCGAATATGGACGCATTGCTAAACGCGCCACCAAGAAAAGTATCAATTAGGCCGAAGATTCCTTCAGGAGCAGCACCCAATTTGGAAGGGTCTACACCAGGAAGTACGACAAATGATCCTAATCTAAATATGATGAGAAAACCAATCGTATTCACGATTCGTACTCTCAAATCTTCGATTGAGAAAATATTCCTTACTGTCGAAATAAACTTTTTCATCTAGTTAAAGCTTGGTGACTGTACCTCCCAATGCTTCTACTGCAGCTACAGCCGTAGCAGAAAACTGGTGAGCACTAACATCTAATTTGGTAGTCAATTGACCGCCGCCGAGAACCTTAATTTTGTCATTCTTAGAAGCCAAACCGTGTGACACGAGTGTTTCAAGAGTAACGGCTGTAAGTTTAAATTGCTCAGCAAGGGCTTGTAAGGTATCCAAATTTA
Source organism: Cytophagales bacterium (assembly GCA_005788235.1). Taxonomy (GTDB): domain Bacteria; phylum Bacteroidota; class Bacteroidia; order Cytophagales; family Cyclobacteriaceae; genus Algoriphagus. The sequence continues at coordinate 1,382 of SXYU01000216.1, read as the reverse complement.
CTGGCTTGAACTCAACCTTGTTCAAAGACTTGAAGCCAAACTTAGGTACACGTCTCTGAAGAGGCATCTGACCACCTTCAAAACCAAGCTTTTTCTTGTATCCAGATCTAGACTTTGCTCCTTTATGGCCTCTTGTAGAAGTGCCACCTCTACCCGAACCGGTACCACGACCAATTCGCTTGCGGTTTTTGGTTGACCCTTCTGACGGAGTTAATGTATTTAGTTTCATAGCGCTTCCTCCACTTTTACAAGGTGACTCACTTTATTTACCATTCCAGCAATCTGTGGCGTATTTTCAACAACTTTTGATTTGCTGATACGACCCAAACCAAGCGCAACGATGGTTGCTTTTTGATCTTTTGGTCTATCGATCGTACTTTTTACCTGTGTGATTTTGATCTTTGCCATGATGCTTATCCGTTAAAGACTTTAGCCATTTTTACTCCTCTTTGCTGCGATACCGCGATGGCATCACGAAGCTGTACTAGAGCATCAATAGTTGCTTTTACCACGTTGTGCGGGTTAGACGAACCTTTGGACTTTGCCAATACGTCAGTTACACCAGCTGATTCCAACACGGCACGCATCGCACCACCAGCAATTACACCTGTACCAGCAGCAGCAGGCTTGATGAGGACAAATCCACCACCAAATTTACCTAGTTGCTCATGAGGGATGGTTCCCTTTAATACAGGTACTTTTACCAAATTCTTCTTTGCATCCTCAATGCCTTTGGTGATGGCGTCAGTTACTTCATTGGCTTTACCCAATCCGTAACCTACGACTCCTTGGCCATCACCTACCACAACGATTGCAGAGAAAGAAAATCTTCTACCCCCCTTCACCACTTTGGCAACTCGGTTGATAGCAACTACTTTCTCTTTTAATTCTGTATCTGTCGCCCTAATGGGTTTTCTTTTTATCTGAGACATATGGATTAAAATTTAAGCCCTCCTTCTCTGGCGCCGTCGGCTAAAGCCTTCACTTTACCATGATACAAGTAGCCATTACGATCAAATACTACAGAGGATACACCATTTGCAACTGCCCTTTCAGCAAGCTTTTTGCCCACTTCTTTGGATACAGCTACGTTGGTATTTGCCTTCGCTCCAAGCTCTTTGGAAGAAGCCTGAGCAAGGGTCTGACCTTTAAGGTCATCCACCAACTGGGCATATATGCCAGTATTACTTTTGAAAACTGACAGACGCGGTCTGGAATCAGTACCGGAGATTTTTCTGCGAATACCTCTTTTGATTCTAAGTCTTCTGGAACTCTTATTAAATGCCATAACTTATTATTTTTTACCAGCAGTTTTACCAGCCTTACGTCTAACAATTTCACCAACAAAACGAACTCCTTTACCTTTGTAAGGTTCGATCTTA
>SXYU01000215.1 GCA_005788235.1 Cytophagales bacterium | reverse complement strand
CATCGAAGAACTCCGTGATTTTTTCGGGCTGCGCAAACCGATCTGCAATTCGTTTTTCAAAATCTGCTAGTTGGTAACCCCGAAAGGGGATACCGAAAGTTTCCCACATCTCTCGCATCACCAAGGCTAGGGAACTTCCTTCCTTGAGCAGTTGAACATCCAAGCAAAGGCAGATCAGCGCGCCATGGCTGTAGATATTTACTTTTCGATCTGGAACCCCTTGCACATAGCCATCTAGCCAGAGGTCAATGGATGATTCTTCAATGGATGCATTTTTCCAGCCGTAGTGGGCCGCTTCTCGTTGGATAATCTTCTCCAAATGCCGAAGGTAGGTGGGCAAATCATATACCCCTGACTTCAGCAGATACAGATCTCCAAAGTAGGTGGTCACCCCTTCCAGTACTAGCCCAGCTTGCGTGTAGGTTTCCCGAGAAAAGTCGTAGGGGAGGAGTTCCTCTGGTCGAATACGGCAGACATTCCAAGCATGATACAGTTCGTGGCAGCTAATGCCCAGCAATTCTTCCATAGCCTCTGCCTCAGTGAGGGAGCTGGCTGGGCCAAAGGTGATCACGGTCCCGCGGCGGTGCTCTACTCCATGGTAGTGTGGGTAGGGAAGGAGCTGAAAGATAAACTGGTATTCAGGTTCGGGAAAGCTTCCAAAATCAGCAATCATTCGAGTGGTAAAGGCTTGAAGTTGATTGATAAAGGATCCGCTGTCAAAATGGATATCCCCATGAAACCAGGCATGGAATTGGCTGGAACCAACCCTGTAGGTTTCACGGTGTAGATTTTTTGCAGCCAAGAGGGTTGCGTCTGCTAGGACCTGGTAATTTTCTGCAAGCCAAGTGGAGGGGTCCTGCTGCATGAGGGTAAGCACTCGTTGTGGATAGTCATCCAAGTCTAGTTGCACGGCAATCGCTTCTGCAGTTCTACCGAGGAGTTCAAAGCAGCAGTTGACCAAGTTGACATAAACTTGCTGATCGTCCACCCATGCACTTCCGGCATCCATTTTTCCAGCCCAATAGCTGTAAGTGACCAATAGGGTTGTGTTTTCTAAAGCAAGGTATTCCCAGCGATCCTTGCTTGTTTTTGTAAATGGGACTGATTCCCCTTTTAGATCTGATGCGGTAAATCCACGTAGATTTTGGGCGTAATTGGCGATTTGGTACCTTCCTGCTCTCCAAGCGGGGAGTTGGAGGTGAATCCGTTCTTGGGCCTGACATTGAAATCTGAGTTCAAGTTGTAGGAATTGAGATGCCGGATTCGGGCAAGAGATTTTGTATTGGATCATTTTTCTGGGTAGGTCTAAACAAATGTAGGGTCTCGATTTGTATTTAAGAAAATGGTACTTATCTTTGCAGTCCTTTTTGGGAGCAATCTCCAAGAGGAAAGTCAAGAAAGCAACTAGATTAAAGATATTCGATCATGAAAAGAACATTTCAGCCTTCTCGCAGAAAGAGAAAAAATAAGCACGGATTCAGAGAAAGAATGGCGACTGCAAATGGCAGAAGGGTATTGAGAGCCAGAAGAGCTAAAGGCAGACATAAATTGTCTGTGTCTGACGAAAAGACATTGAAGAAATAATTCTTTGAGTTGTTTTTCGTATGTTACCATACGAAAGCTTTCTTGTAATGAAGTATTCACTTCCGAAATCAGAGCGGCTTCATGCCGAAAAAAGCATAAAGGAACTTTTCGAAAAAGGTTCCTCTTTTTTTTTATACCCATTCAAGGTGATGTTTTGGGTTGGAGAGGAATTGGAAGAAAGTCCCAATCAGGTACTTTTTTCAGTTTCAAAGAAGAAAATCAAAAAAGCCACAGGAAGGAATTACATCAAAAGAAGACTTAAAGAAGCTTACCGGCTCAATAAAGCGCTACTACCTCCGGCTGGACTTTTGCTAGGCTTTGTATTTGTGGGGGAGGCAAAAATGAGTTTTGGAGAGCTTGAGCCAAAAATGAAGCTGGTGCTTCAAAAATTACCAAATGAATTGTCAAAATATTTAGGGAAACATGATTCAAAAATTTAAGCGTCCGTTAGTGCTTTGGTTTTCTGCTCTTTTGGTATTGGGTGGGATCGTAGCTTTCCAAGCAAAGAATGATCGGCTTTTTGCCATTGCAAAGAGCATTGATATTTTCGCTTCCCTAATTCGAGAGTTGGACACCTATTACGTAGATCAAATTGATCCAGAGCAGTTGTTGACCGTAGGCATCCAGGCTATGTTGGAAGAGTTGGATCCGTACACCGAATACATTCCTGAAGAGGAGTCGGATGATTTTCGAAGGCTGACGACGGGAGAGTATGCTGGAGTAGGTGCTTTGATTGGGAATAGAGGGGAAGGGAATATCGTATTGATGCCCTATACGGGATTCCCCGCTCAAAATGCGGGAATTCGAATTGGTGACCTACTTTTGAAAGTAGACACTGTAGCTGTTCAGAAAAAAACCACCTCAGAAGTATCCGAACTATTGAAAGGACCTGCAAATACTGGTGTATCGGTGACCGTAAAACGAGGATCGGATACCTTGCAGTTTTCCTTGAATCGAAAGAAAATCAGCTTAAAAAATGTTCCCTTTTATGGGAAATTGGATGAAAAAACGGGATACATCAAACTTTCCGATTTTACTACCAACGCATCTGCGGAGGTTAGAAATGCCTTGGTGAGTTTGAAAGCCCAAGGGGCAACGCATTTGGTATTGGATCTGAGAGACAATCCAGGTGGATTGATCAATGAGGCGGTAGAGATTGTCAACCTGTTTATTCCAAAGGGCAAGGAGGTCGTGAAGACCATTGGTAAACTGCAGCAGGTCAACTATACCTATAAAACTACCAAGACGCCTGTAGACAAAGAAATCGGGGTTATTGTGTTGATCAACGAGCGAAGTGCTTCTGCGGCCGAAATTGTGGCGGGTGCGCTTCAAGATTACGACCGGGCCGTGTTGCTTGGGCAGAAGTCCTTTGGCAAAGGCTTGGTGCAAACGGCGCTGCCTTTAAGTTTCAATACCCAAATAAAGATCACTACAGCTAAGTACTACATCCCCAGTGGGCGTTGCATTCAAGCGATTGACTATGCCAAATCACGGGAGGATGGCTCGGCTGGAACTGTTCCAGACTCCTTGAGAAAGGCATTCAAGACTGCCAATGGAAGGGTTGTCTTGGATGGCGCTGGGATTGAGCCTGACGAAAAGGTAACGGAGGGATCCTATGCACCTATTTCTTACACCCTAGTAGCGGGCAATCACGTATTTGACTTCGCAACCCAGTATTTTTACAAGCACCCGAAGGTATCGAGTCCAAGTACCTTCGAAGTCACTGAGGAGGTGTATGCCGATTTCAAGAAATTCTTGGTGGGCAAGGAGTACGATTACACCACTTACACCGAGAAGTCTGTTCAGGACATGGAAAAATATTTGGCAAAAGAGCCCTATTTTGAAACGGTCAAAGAGCAATTGGAACAAATCAAGGCTAAGGTCAACCACAGCAAGGAGAATGACTTGGATACCCATAAAAAAGAAATCAAGAAGATCCTCAGTGAAGAAATTATATCCCGATATTATTTTCAGGAGGGGATGATTGAGGCAAGTCTTCAAGGGGATCCTGTGATTGAATTGGCCAAAGAATACTTTGCTTCGCCGGCTCGGATGAGCAAGGTCTTGGCAGCATCTAGCAAATAATTTGGGATGGCTCGTATTTTATCCATAGAAACTTCTACATCCATTTGTTCGGTAGCGATACATGCACAGGGGGATTTGCTTGCTTTGGCCGAAATTAAGGAGCCTGGAGCCCATGCTGAAAAGCTATTGTTATTGGTCGATGAAGTGTTTAAAAAAGCGGGGCTAAATTTTACTGATTTGGATGCAGTGGCCGTTTCCCAAGGACCAGGATCATACACGGGTCTAAGGATAGGAGTTTCCACTGCCAAAGGGATTGCTTATGCCTTGGATATCCCGTTGATGGGCATCAACACTTTGCAGGCCATGGCAGCTAGCCAGCAGGTATCTCCTGGAGACTATGTTGTAGCTGTTTTGGATGCGCGAAGAAAGGAAGTGTATACGCAAAGCTTTGGGGATTCCGGACAGGAGCTCAGTCCCATTGAGGCGGTGGTTTTGGAGGAAGGAGTCTTCGGTTCAATTTTAGAAAAAGGTAGGGTGTATTTTGTTGGCGATGGAGTGGAGAAAGTCAAGGAGGAAGTCAAGAGTGCCAATGCATTGTTTATTGCCGATTGGGCGATTTCCCTTTCGGCAAAGAATATGGGGAAATTGGCATCTGAAAAACATGCACGCCAAGAATGGGAAGACCTTGCCTATTTTGTTCCCAACTACTTAAAAGAGTTTAAGGCAATACAATCCACTAAGAATCCGTTACTAAAGCCATGAGTGAGTTAATCAATCGAGTTGCTGCCAGCGCCATCGTGTCCTTAAATATGGAGGAGTTTTATCCGCAGGAGGAACGAATGGAGTTTGATCTCTCGAATTATTTGGAGCAGGGCTTGGTGCTCCGCGAAAAAGAGTTTCGTGCTGCTTTGAAATCCATGGATTGGAATTCTTATCAGGGCAAGTGGGTGGCAGTTACCTGTAGTGCGGATGCGATTGTGCCTACCTGGGCATTTATGCTCGTTTGCACCTATTTGGAGGGAAAGGCGAGAGGGTATTGTGTTGGGGATTTGGATGCTTTGGAGCAGTACATTGTGGAGGAGACCCTAACTAAGCTCCCGTTAGAGTCCTTTAAAGATCGGTCGGTGGTGGTGAAAGGATGCAGCAAGGTGGCTATTCCACTTTTTGCCTATGGCCGTTTGGTATCCTTAATCCAGCGAGAGGCAAAGAGTATACTATTTGGCGAACCTTGTAGTACGGTACCCTTGTATAAAAAAGCAAAGCCTTGATTTTTAGTGGGTAAATCCTGACCCAGGGAAAGATTACGATTTTTGTTGCTGAAATTCTTGCGTAATCTGTTTGGGTGAGCTATGTTTGCACTCCCGTTCAAGAACATGTCTTGGGCTTCGGCAAATTTGAAGCGCATATTTTGAGATTTTACCATTTTTTTCAAGACTGGGTTTTGTTAAGATAAATCTAAATCCGTTCTTTGCGCTCGCATTTGGGACCTGTGTCTCGCTAATTTCCAAATTCGTTGGAAAAAAAGTTCTTTGAAGTGATGTAAGGCAAAAAAGATTAACCTGAGGATGGGGTGGTGCATGAGTATGATTTACTTATGTACTGACTTATAAAATAGACAACATACAATGGAGAGGTTTGATTTTTATAATTACATTTGTGAGTGAAACTTTTAAGGGTTCCATAATTTTTTAAAGCACCAACGTGTTTAAGCAACAATGTATTCATCAATATTAATTTAAATTTATTATTTGATTCATCTATTAAAAAAGTAAAGTATTACTAATGAATTTGAAAGTTTTATTAACGAGTATTCCTTTT
>SXYU01000214.1 GCA_005788235.1 Cytophagales bacterium | reverse complement strand
GTAAATCTACTTCAGTTTAATCCATTACTCGAACCCAAAGGCATCCCAATCGATGCTTGCTATGGACACTAATCTTAAAGTCAGGTACCCATCCCTAAAAAACCATTTCAAATGTAATTTGAAATGGTTTTTTAAACATTTGTTTTCTCTGCTTTTACACATCTAACCAAAAAAATTAAGTTTGAAGTTCAATTGGGTGAGCTGTGAACCGTTGACTGCGGTCTGTGAACGATCCCGAAGTAATTCAAAGAAATCTTGAGCCACTAGTAAGATTGCAGATAATTATAAACCTTATTGTTCCAAAATTAGGTGGGCATTCCGAAAACAAGCTCTCAAAAAAGAACCTATTATTGAAATTTTCCTCGTGATAAATCTTCAAATTTTCTAGTGCTAGTTTACTTTCTTTTGCTCAACCCAAAAACCGGAATACCCATAAGTAGTGCAATCACACCAAGAATCACTGCATCCATACCTGCACCGAAAAAGATCCAAACCGAAAATCCCAAACCTAAAAAGGTATAAAATAAGGATCCAAAGGTTCGCTTAAACCCCAGAAGACCTCGAAAAGAAAAATAGCCATAAGCCAAGACTGCTCCAAAGTAAAAAGCCAAAGAAGTTGTAGTAGTCAAAAGAACCATGAACTCATAAAGCCCACTAAATCCTTTACTACTATTTAAGAGCAAAAGAAAAGTGATCACTCCGCTCGAAACAAGTACACCGACACTGGGAGCCCCAGAGGGATTTTTATAGGCTAATATTTTTGGTAGTAATCCATCTTTAGCCATGGAGTAGGGAATCTGGCCTTGCAATAATATCCATCCATTCAAGGCCCCAAAACTAGCAAGGCAGGCGCCAGCCGCCACAAAGTACCCAGTATTTATTCCAAAAATCAGATTTGCTGCATCATTGAAAGGAGCCTGACTTTGGGCTACCTGAATGGGTGATAGTACCCCAAAAAGTGAAAAAGAGCTGAATAAATAAAGAAAAATTACTAAACCCACCCCAATTTTAGTGCCTTTGGAAATGGTCTTTTCCGGTTCCTTTATATTTCCAGCAGGAATAGTAGCCGCCTCTATGCCCATAAAGGCATAGAAACAAAGTACCGAAGAGGTAGTGATTGCTTGAAAGGAAGACACTGTTGACGTATTGAAAGGAGTGAAATTATCCAGGTCAATAAAAAACAAGCCACCAAAAGCAACGAGCAGAATAGGTAAGATTTTTAAAACTGTGGTAACTACTTGAAGATGCCCTGAGGATCGAATGGAAAGGCTATTGAGAATCGACAGCCCCCAAATCGCAGCAAGTGCAACCGAAACTGAAAACCACCTTGACTCGCTGATTTCTGGAAAGAAAACCCCAAAATAGCCAGAAAAAGTAAGTGCAATCGCAGCATTGGTACTCCAAATCGAAAGCCAAAAGCCCCAAGCCACAATAAATCCAGCAAGCTCTCCAAAAGCAGCTTTCGTATAGGCGTATGAGCCCCCTGTTTCGGGAATAACTTTGCTTAAAGCACTCATGAGATGTGCTAAAACCCAGGCTCCAATAGCAGCAATCACCCATCCCAAAAGAGATATTCCTCCAAATTTTGCCAGTGTAGATGGAAGAGTGAAAATTCCAGAGCCTATCATTCCACCAGCTACGAGAGAGATTACCGTCATCAAACCCAGACTTTGTGTATTTTTTATGCTATTCAAAAGATAGATTGGATTGAAAAGAGTAATTTAGCTAGGTATCAAGATATAAAGATATTTGAAACCCTTCTACATTAATCCAGATATTACCCAAGCTGAAACACTTCCTTCTTCTTTTTATCGATCAGAGGAAATTTTTAACTTGTTGATTGAGAAAGTTTTTGCCAAGACATGGCAGTATGCAGGAGATACTTCCCAAGTTTCCCTTACCCAGCAAATTCATCCTTTCTATTTTCTGGAGTTTGCACTCGAGGAGCCTATGCTCTTAACCAATTCGGATGGGCAGCTGTCCTGTATATCCAACGTCTGCACCCACCGTGGGAATATTCTTTGCCACAATCCGAGTAAGTCCCGACAGATTACCTGCTCCTATCACGGTAGGAGATTCAATCTGCAGGGAGATTTTCAGCACATGCCACAGTTTAAAGAGGCCTTGGATTTCCCTCGGAAATCCGATAACCTCGCACGCTTTCCATTTCTTCAGTGGGGACCTTGGCTATTTGCGAGTTTGACTGAGGATTTGGACTTTCAGGCCATATTGGATGTGATGAACCGTAAAGTGGGCTTTTTGCCATTGGAACAGTTCAAGGAAGACAAAAGCCTAAATAAAGACTATTTGGTCAATACCCATTGGGCCTTGTATTGTGACAACTACCTGGAGGGATTTCACATTCCATTTGTTCATGAAAGCCTAAATGCCGAACTGAATTACTCCCAATACGAAACAGTACTGTATCCCAACGCCAGTTTGCAAATAGGGCATTCCTCAAGTGGAGATCACGTATTCGATTTTCCTCAGGATCATGAGGACCATGGAAAGCAGATTAGTGCCTATTATTTTTGGATATTTCCCAACATGATGTTTAATTTTTATCCTTGGGGCTGCTCAATCAACATTGTCAAACCAATCGCTTGCAACAGAACAAAAGTCAGTTTTGTCACCTATGTCTATGACGAAGGCAAATTGGATACTGGAGCTGGTGCAACTTTAGACAAGGTAGAGCGAGAGGATGAGTTTGTGGTAGAAGGCGTTTTTAAAGGCATGGGCTCTAGAGTTTACCAATCAGGTCGCTTTTCCCCACAAATGGAAAGTGGAGTTCATCACTTTCATAGTTTACTTGCCAAATACCTCAACTTGTAGGTCATGTAAATAAGACAAACATGGTTTGTTTAAATACTTTTAGACATCTCCTCAACTAAACATCCAATAGAACTAAGTAGCAGATGGATTCAAGCAGTAGAATCAAAAAATCATAAAGCTAACTCTAGCTGGTCCTTTTGGAGTTCTACTCGAACCTAAAATATTATCCCAAAAAAGCCCTTTCAAATTTCATTTGAAAGGGCTTTTTAAGTTTTCCTTGCTTTGCATTTAAAAAGCAAGCTGTATTTTAATTTAAGAAATAGAAACCAGCTCGATGTCAAAAATTAAGTCTTTTCCTGCCAAATCGTGGTTGGCGTCTAGTGTGATTTTCTCGTCATCCATATCCACAACAGTCACCGGCATGGGTTGACCTCCTTCACCTTGCAAGGTGAGTTGAAGACCTATTTCTGGCTGGATATGTGGTGGAACTTCGTTCAAGGGCACTTCAATCATCATGTCCTGACGGCGCTCTCCATAGGCATCTGCTGCAGGAATAGTCACTGTTTTTTTATCTCCGATCACCATCCCATAGACTGCAGAGTCAAAACCTTTGATCATGTTGCCATCTCCAAGCGTGAAACTTAGTGGTGACCTGGAAACAGAGGAGTCAAAAATACTCCCATCGTCCAATCTTCCGGTGTAATGGACGGCTACGGCATCCCCTTTTTTAGCTGACATTTGATTCAAGTTTTGTGAATGCCAAAGTTAGAAAAAATGATCAGGCACCCAAAACCAAAGATAGTGTCCGAAAATAAGATAAAATCGT
>SXYU01000213.1 GCA_005788235.1 Cytophagales bacterium | reverse complement strand
CATGAAAATGAATATTGCACTCCTTCCTGGAGACGGCATAGGCCCAGAAGTGATCGCGCAAGCAGTCAAAGTAGTAGAAGCCATCGGAAAGAAATTTGGCCACCAGATCAGCTTTCAGCATGGGCTGGTAGGCGCTTGTGCGATTGATGCCACAGGTGACCCTTATCCAGATGCTACCCACGAAATATGTGTGGGATCAGATGCAGTCCTTTTTGGTGCGATTGGGGACCCCAAGTACGACAACGACCCCAAGGCCAAGGTACGTCCTGAACAAGGTTTGCTCCGCATGCGTCAAAAACTCGGTCTATTTGCCAATGTGCGACCTACATTCACCTTTCCCTCGCTAGTACACAAGTCCCCATTGAAGCTCGATCGAGTGGATGGAGTAGACTTGGTATTCTTCAGAGAACTGACCGGAGGTATCTATTTCGGGGAGCCTAGAGGTAGAAACGAGCAGGGCACCAAGGCCTTTGACACCAACGTCTACAGCAAAGAGGAGATTGTGCGTTTGGCACGAATGGGATTTGAAGCGGCGCAAAAGCGTAGAAAACTGCTGACTTGCGTGGACAAGGCCAACGTGATGGCGACTTCCAGATTGTGGAGGGAAACTGTCCAAGAATTGGCACTAGAATATCCAGATGTAAAAGTAGAGTATGAATTTGTAGACGCCGTGGCCATGCGACTGATTCAATGGCCCAAGGCCTACGATGTGTTGATCACAGAGAATCTCTTTGGAGATATTTTGACGGACGAGGCTTCGGTAATTTCGGGTTCCATGGGCTTGATGCCTTCGGCCTCCTTGGGAGCCAAGGTGAAGCTATTCGAACCGATCCACGGTTCTTATCCTCAAGCCGCTGGCAAGGACATTGCCAATCCGCTGGGAACAATTTTATCCGCTTCCATGATGTTTGATTATGCATTTGGATTGTCAGCCGAAGCCAAATTGATCAGCGACGTAGTCAATCTTTCGCTAGTCGAAGGAATCGTCACCGAAGACATAGCCGATGGAGGGAAAGCCTACAAAACCTCCGAACTGGGAGACTGGCTAGCAGCAAAAATTCTGAGTTAAGCTTTAAACTAAAACACCACCTCAAATTGGGGTGGTGTTTGCTTTTATTATCAACAACTTTTTTGTTCTTTTTCAAATACACTAAGAAAAGGGATCTACTACATGGCTGGAGCAAGTTGCTGATTATCTTTGCACTAATGTTTACTAAACCTTTCTCCTACCTTTTTTCCATTTCCTACTTTGGGGCACGCTTCAAAGGATGGGCCAAGCAGCCCGAGCAGCCTACGGTAGAGGGGAAGGTGGAGCGGGTACTTCGATTTGTTTTGGAGGAGCGCCCCTTTCGCTTAATAGGGTCCAGCCGGACCGACTCTGGCGTAAGTTGCCGGAAAGGCTATCTGCAGCTTTTTGTGGAGGAGGCAATAGCCTTTGAGGAGCTGCTCCCGACCATCAATATCCACCTCGGAGGGGAGATCCGATTGGATACCGTGCAGGAAGTACCTCGGGACTTTACCCTTATCCAGTCCGTTCAGCAAAAGACCTACCGCTACTACTTTGCCCAACCTGAAGGATTCCATCCCTTTGCTTCCTCCTTTATTGCGGCGGTACCCTTTGCCAACGCACTGGTTCAGATGCAGGAAAATGGGCAATTATTCGTTGGAAGGCACAATTTTAAAGCTTTTTGCCAGCCCTCTGCTACAAAGTTGAGCTACGAACGGGAGGTAGAATCTGTGTCTGTGTTTGAAGAAAGTAACTCACCCGCCATCAATTCTCCCGCTCAAGTTTTTGGGGTTGAGGTAGTAGGGAAGGGGTTTTTGCACCATCAGGTGCGCAAGATGGTGTACGCCATTTGGAACTGGAATGCGGTGCAAATCCAGGAGCGCTTGGAAAATCCAGAAGGAAACTGGACTCCTGTGCCCACGGCACCTGCCAATGGACTGGTCCTTTGGGATACCGTACTCGAAAAAAGTGCGGACTTAGAATATTAATTCCATCACTGCATCGTCCATGACATAGCCATTGCCGATATCAATGACCTCCTTGTAGGATTCTACAAATCCTTGGCTAGTATAAAAATCAATCGCTCTTTGATTGTCCTTGTTCACATTCAAGGTCAAACTTTGTTGACCGGCTTCACGCGCTCGGCTCGCCACCTCCAGAAGCAGGGCTTTTCCAACTCCTTTCCTATGGCTGCTGGGAAGTAGATACAATTTATGAAGTTTCGTCTTTGAGCCCTCTTTATAGAAGAGTTCGAATCCAGCAAATCCAATAGCCTTTCCCTGCTCTTCAGCGATCAAAAAAGTATGTCCCTTCTCCACTTGCGATTCAAGCATCGGCAACGCATACATCCAATTGAGCATGTAGGCAATCTGTTCCGAGCTCAAAATAGCTCCAAAAGTCGAGGGCCAAGTTTGATGTGCTATACCTTGTACTTTGGAGAGCTCTTCCTTTGTAATTTGTCTGAGTTGAACCATGGGGCTTGAATTTCTGGTTTGCGCTTAAAATGCAAGGAGCTCTTGAAGTTTTGCCTTAAATCTGTCCGCTGGAAGAAATTGCTTTTCCAAGTTGGGAGCAAAAGGAACTGGTGTATCCAAACTGCCTTCCCGCATCACTGGAGCATCCAGGGAAGAGAAGCAGTGCTCCGAAATCCAAGCGCAGATTTCTGCACCAATCCCACCGGTAAGCGTGTCCTCGTGTAGGAAGATTACTTTCCCCGTCTTTTTAACTGTTGCTGCCACCGCTTCCTTGTCCCAAGGGAGCAAAGTTCTTAGGTCTAAAATGTCAGCAGAAAT
>SXYU01000212.1 GCA_005788235.1 Cytophagales bacterium | reverse complement strand
GCACTAAAGAGATTGAAAAAAGAAAAAGGACTCAAATTAATGGCTCCTGCTTCACTGATGCTACTCACAAAGGCAATGGGCCGTGGTCCTACTGCACCTTGCAAAAGGGAATGAAGTTCAGCAGTAGCTAAGTCTTTGGGATTGATCGTTTTCATTTCATGAAATTAATAGGCAATTTTAAGAGATAGCAATCAATTCACGAATTAGTTTCCAATTTATGGCTCTTCGACCTACGACCCTCCTCCTATCCTTGCTTTTGGTGCTACTCGCATCTCCAGTAGCAGCCCAAACTCATCGACTGGGTACCTTCAATATTCGATGGGACAACCCGAACGATGTGGGCAATCTCTGGAAAGATCGCGCGACGCAGGTCATCCAATTAATTCAATTTCACCAGATTGGAATTGTAGGTACTCAAGAAGTATTGGCGCATCAGCTGACTGAACTCAACAAAGGACTTGGCTTTGCTTCCATTGGTGTGGGCAGGGATGATGGAGCTACGAAGGGAGAGTTTTCACCTATCCATTACGATCCTACACGCTACAAATTGGAAGATTCCGGAACATTTTGGCTGTCACCAAGCCCAGAAGTCCCAAGCAAAGGTTGGGACGCTGCACTGAATCGTATCTGCACCTGGGGAAAATTCACCTCCCTAGAAGGATCTCGGTTTTATGTCTTCAATGTGCACTACGACCATATCGGACAGCAAGCTCGAGAAGAAAGCAGCAAGTTGGTCCTTTCCAAAATCCAACAAATCAACCTTGAAGGCCTTCCTGTGGTCTGGATGGGAGATTTCAATGTGACTCCTGACAATCCAGCCTATCAGGTGATTCTCGCCAAAGAAACCTGGAAAGATGCACGATTAATCTCCAAACTTCCCTCCTATGGTCCCAAGGGGACCTTTACAGGATTTGATTGGGATAGGATGCCTGATGGCATCATTGACCATATTTTTGTCCAAGGCAAACTCGAAGTACTCCGCCATGGTATCCTGACCGACAACTACGGCAAAAAATATCCCTCGGATCACTTCCCCGTGTTGGTGGAAATCAAATTCCTCCGCTGAACCCCCTTTTCTCAAACAAATATGTGAGTATTATTCTGCCAAGGCAGCCACACCTGGAAGTACTTTTCCTTCCATGTGCTCCAGCAAGGCTCCACCTCCAGTGGACACATAGGATACCTGATCGGTATATCCGAATTTATTTACCGCAGCAGCTGAATCTCCTCCACCAATAAGCGAGAAGGCTCCATTACGCGTGGCTTCCGCTACATACTCAGCGATGGCTTTGGTGCCTTTATCAAAAGAATCCATCTCAAACACACCCATAGGACCATTCCAAAGGATGGTTTTGGATTCCAAAATTACTTTTCCAAACAGCTCTCTAGTCTTTGGCCCGATGTCCAAACCCATCCAATTGTCTGGAATCTCCCCTTTATTGACTAAACCCTGATTGGCGGTATTGGAGAAATCATCAGCAATCACCGTATCTATTGGCAAAATCAAGTTCACTCCTTTTGCCTTCGCTTTCTCCATCAATTCCAACACGAAGTCAAGTTTGTCTGCCTCCAAAAGCGAAGTTCCGATTGATCCTCCCTGCGCTTTGGCAAAGGTGTAGGACATGCCTCCACCAATAATCAGGTTGTCCACCTTCTCAAGGAGACGCTCGATAATTAAGATTTTATCTGCAATTTTTGCTCCACCCATGATCGCGGTGTAGGGGCGCTCGGGATTGCCTAGCACCTTATCAGCATTGGTCAACTCAGATTCCATCAGGTATCCGGCTACTTTTTGAGAGAAATTTGCAGCAATCACAGCAGTGGACGCATGTGCACGGTGGGCAGTTCCGAAAGCATCGTTGACGTACACATCTCCAAGTTGAGCGAGCTTGGCAGCAAAGGCCTCATCTCCTTTTTCTTCTTCCTTGTAAAACCGGAGATTATCTAACATCAACACCTCACCTACACCCAGCTGCGCAGCCTTTTGAATGGCCTCGTCCCCTATGCAATCACTTGCAAAGCTGATTTTCTGTCCAAGAGCCGCCTCCACCGCCGACACAATGTGCTTGAGGGAATACTTATCCTCTGGCCCTCCTTTGGGACGTCCTAAGTGAGACATTAAGATAGCGGATCCTCCATCTTTAAGAATTTTTTTGATTGTAGGAACAGCCGCCTGAATTCGGGTATCGTCAGATACTTGCAGCTGTTCGTCTAGAGGAACATTGAAATCAACGCGGATTAGGGCTTTTTTACCCGCAAAATTGAGGCTATCTACATTTTTTACATTCAAGGACATGGAATAAGGTCAACTAGGTGAGAACTAATGATGCATTTAAAATCGAGGCGAATTTAACTCAAATCCAGCCAATACGAAATAGAACAATTGGAAAAACTAAGTCTAGTGAATTGGCTGTGCTGCGGCTCGCTTGAGACGATCATTGATGGCGCGACCCAATCCAATTTCTGGAACAAACTCAGCTACAATCAGCTCTGCATCACTTTCATCAAGGATTCGCATGGCCATAAAAAGACGATGCGCTGCTTCTTTTAGATCCCGACTAGCACTGAGGATCACTTGGCGATTTGCAGCAAAGGATGGGAAATGAGTAGAAAAACTCAGCACCCCAACTTTTTTTCCTTGCTGGATCAATTGTGGAACGAGTTCTGTTAAATTACCCAAGACAAGTGGTTTTCGCGGCGCATAGTGACTTACTAGTTGACCGGGTGCATTAGGATTGCTCGTGCTATTTACCTGAACGGTCACCGGTCCTACGAGGGATTCAATTTCGGAAATATCAAGCCCTCCAAGACGATAGATCATAACTTGCTCTTCTTCCATTCCCACAATGGTGCTTTCCAAACCTACAGCACAAGCACCGCCGTCTAGAATGTAGGGGATTTGTGTTCCCAACTGTGCAGCCACATGGGCTGCCTGTGTAGGACTGATGTATCCAAAAGGATTTGCACTGGGTGCAGCAAGTGGAAAGTCAAGCTGCGCCAAAAGCTCCAAGGTCAGCGGGTGATTGGGCACCCGAACTGCCACACGATCCAAACCAGAAGTGACCAAATCGGGAACACTGGCTTTCCGAGGCAATAACACTGTCAGAGGACCTGGCCAAAAGGCTTCGGCCAAACGCTTGAGTTTTTCTGGGAATGCAGTTACAAACTGATTTACTTGCTCTAAGGAAGCCACATGTAAAATCAATGGGTCAAAGCTGGGTCGGTTTTTAGTTTCAAAAATGGTGCCTACTGACTTGACATCGAGTGCATTGCCTGCTAGCCCGTAAACCGTTTCGGTTGGAATAGCTACCAAAAGCCCCTCTTTGAGGTAAGCAGATGCTTTTTGAATATTGGTACCTACCTCCGCCATTACTTTGCCTCACAAAAGTCCTTGATCCAAGTTTCTGCTTCTTGGTAACCCAAAGAAAGGGCCATTTTTAAATCTGCGCAGCCTTCATTTTTTTGGCCCAAAGCACTCATTCGGGTGACGCCAAGTAGGTAATAGGCTTCCCCATTTTTGGGATCCAAGTTGACAGTATTGGTTAGTGATTCCATCCCATGGATAGGATCATTCATTCCTAAATTGGCCTTAGCCAAACGGAAATGTGCTTCTGCATGATTGGGCTCCTTCTGAACTACTGCTTGAAAATCAAGCAGTGCATCCTCATAGGCTTCCATGGTCAACAAAGTAGTTCCTCGGTTAAAGAGGACGTCTAGTTGGCTGGGGTCCAGCGCAGCAGCGAGGTTAAAATCTGCCAATGCAGCCTTGTAGTTGTTGAGCTCCATGTTGGCATTGCCTCGATTAAACCAAGGCTTGTAATTGCTCGAATCAGCTCGAATTGCCTGATCAAATAAGGGAATGGCTTCTTTAATTTTTCCTTGCTGAAAAAGCGCAACACCTTTGGCATTTAAGGCAGTGGTTTGGGTTGGATTTTTCTCCAAAACCTGATCAAACAAGGAAGCAGCGTCTGCCCAATTTTGCGAATCCATTTTTTCCAAAGCTACTTTCAACAACTCCTCTTCACTAGGCGCACAAGCGGAAAAAAGAATTAAAAGAAGGCAGAAGATCCAAAGATGTTTCAAAGGGGTATTTTTTAAAATAAAATTACAAAAAGAAATTAGGTAGCGGCAAGTTTTAGTCGGTAGGCCTCTGGAATAGAAACTGGCTTCATGCTGTTTTTGTCTACAGATACCAATACGCTTTTGCAGGTTGCAAAAACATGTTCCTTGCCAGCAGAATCACTCCCCAAAAGTACTTGTTCCAAATCAAATGAAGAGTTGCCGAGACGTGAGCACTTTACCAAAGCTTCCACTTTATCCTGCAAATGAATCGGGCGAATGTAGTCAATCTCAATTCTACCAACTACGGTACCCACATCCAGTACATCCCAACCTGCTTGTAGGTAAAGAAATACAGCTCTTGCATGTTCGAAATAACTGAAATAAACCCCGTTGTTGACATGGAAATACCCATCTATATCAGAAAAACGAAGCTGAATGGGTGTAGTAAAGGAAAAATCAGCGCGAAGCTGAGGGATATCAAAATTACGCATCAATGTATGATTTCTGAAGTACTTGTTTTTTCAAGCATCCGCAAGATGGAAGGGTTGTAGCCGATTAAATCAATGACCGCGTCAAAGGTAACCCAAGCCAAGGAAATGCTCTCATTACTTCGCACCAAGGGTTCATGGAGGTCTGCTTCAATCAGGTAGCGTACATCGTAATGAAAATGTTCTGCCACATGAGGGCGCTCTGGAATGATGTGCTTGTCCAAATCAAAAATAGAGGTGTCTACAAATTGAAGAGTAGAAAGTCCACTTTCTTCTTTTGCCTCTTGAAGAGCCACTTCGAGGAGATTTTCATTTCCATCTGCATGGCCTCCTAGCTGCAGCCAACGACCCAGCTTGCGGTGAAGCGTGAGCAGGGTATGTGTTCTTTCCTTATTTACAATCCAAGCAGAGGCCGTAAAATGGCCTGCAATCCGCTCTCTCGAATAGGCCAAAGGGTCACCAGTCAAGGCTAGAAAATCAGACAAAAACTGATTTTCCTCTTCGTAAGGACTGCGGTAAGCTTCTAATTGGGCTTTAAGGGTAATTCTATCCATGTTAGGGTCTTTCAAATAATCGATCCATCAACTCATCAAAGGGTTTGGCATCGTAATACAATCTATCAGAATATACCGAAGCCAACAATTTGAAATAGCTGGGCTGCTGGTTTATCCTTATTTTTTCCAAAGAAATATTGCCGTACAATTGGCTGATTAATTCTCCTTCTTGGGGCAGTTGCAATGGGGGTTTGAAGTAAAATTTTTCAGTTTCTTTCACCTGATCATTTACTTCCTCCAGCTTCCGATCCAAACTCACCTGTTCGTACCCCAAAGCTATAATCCGTCTACTTAATCCCAAGAAAAGAAAGGAAAAAGAATTCGGTTCGATCTCTTGGCTGTAGCTTAATGCAAAGCCATTCGCATAAGCTGAGCTGAACACATGTACCTCTGGAGTATCATTGATTTGAGCTCTTTTGTAGTGATAGTTTTTATAAACTAGGGCGAACAGTGCCTTAGACTCTTCTGATTTATTCCATTCTTCTAATTCATGCAGGTCTTTTTCTTTCAACAAAAAGTTCTCTTTTACGGAGAGCGGTGGATTCCCTTCACGACTCGGGAAGATTTTTTTCATCAACTCATCAAAGAAATCACCCATCTCTCATTCGTTTATATTTTCCTGAGGTGCTCATCACTATTTTTCCTTCCTCCACCAATTGGCGGAGGCATTTGAGATGTCCCAAAGAAGCAGGCTTGTTGACTGCTTCAAAAAGCTGCCCTTCACTAAACGCTTCACCAAGTGCTAAAGTTTGTAAAACCTGCTCCTTAAACTTATTTTCTACATCGAGCGGAAGAATAGCCTTTTTTTGCTCTACACAATAATCGCATACCCCACAATTTTCATCTCTTAATTCTCCAAAATAGGCTTGAATAAATTGGGTACGGCAGATTCTAAATTGATGTGCATAAGCCACCATTTGAGTAGCCTTATCGAGGGTCAGCGCTCTCCTCAAAGTGATCCTTTTGAAATTAAGTGGAAGTGTAGCCGCGTCGTGGCGTTCGGTTAAAAAAGTAAGTTGCGGCCGATCCTTTCGCGGTTCATAATCCAAGACCTCCATTTTTGCCAGCTCAAGCAAGGCTTTGATTAATACCGCTTCATCCATACCTGCTGCCTTGGCTAGCCTTGCCTCTTGAATGGTGAAGTATTCGGAAAATAGATTTCCACCATGCGTTCTAAGTAAGATTTTGATCACCGGATCGAGCTTGGCATGTTGAATTTGAACCTCATAGAGCCGTTGGGGATTGACTAGAAAATGCGCACGTGAAGGAGCAAAAAAACTTTCATTGAGTGCAATCAGCCCTTCTTCCTCCAGTACCTTGAGGGCATAAAAACTATCCAAAACAGGGAGTTGGTAGGTAGATGCAAAATCAGAAATCTCAAAATCGAAGCTACGCAAAGACTGGGTTCCAATGGCCAATTGAAAATAGTTGGCTAGGCATTGGTACACGCGTCGGAGAAATTCTACCGGTGGATACACCAAAGCCGCACGGTCCAGAAGCTGCTCAAAATCCTGGGTATTGGTCAGTAGCACTGCATAGGCCTTTTGCCCATCACGACCAGCTCTTCCTGCTTCTTGGTAATAACTTTCAAGGTTTTCAGGCAAGTCACTGTGCAGCACTACCCGCACATCTGGTTTGTCTATTCCCATACCGAAGGCATTGGTGCTGACCATGATTCGTACCTGGTTTGTTTTCCATGCTTCTTGTTTGGCAGAACGATCTGACCCCGTCATGCCTGCATGGTAGGCAGCTGCGGAAAAGCCCATTTGCTGGAGTTGCTTGGCCAGCTGTTGGGTCGCTTGGCGGGTACGAACATACCAAATGGCGGATCCAGGAATTCGCTTCAAGATTTCGAGCCCTTTTTCAAGTTTGTTCTCTACCAAGCGGACGCTATAGCTCAGATTTTTCCGAGCAAAACTTTGGTGAAAGGTGACAGGCTTCTTGAGTTGAAGTTTTTCTAAAATGTCTTTTTCTACCTCTGGTGTAGCCGAGGCGGTCAAAGCAAGTACATTCACCTTGGGATGATAGGCACGGATGGTAGCAATCTCGAGGTAGGCAGGCCGAAAATCATAGCCCCATTGGGAGATGCAATGCGCCTCATCCACCGCAATGAGGTTGAGGTTCATCTGCTTAAACCGCTCCACAAATAATTCAGATTTTAGTCGCTCTGGGGACAGGTATAAAAATTTAACCCCACCACGGATGCAATTGTCCAAAAGGGTATCGATCTCCCGAGCACTCATTCCTGCATGGAGAGCTACCGCTTTTACCCCACGGGCTTTGAGGTAATCCACTTGATCTTTCATAAGGGCAATCAGCGGAGATATAACGATACAGATGCCCTCTTTTGCCAATCCAGGCACCTGGTAGCAGAGGCTTTTCCCTCCCCCCGTAGGCAGAATGGCAAGCGTATCTTCTCCCTGGTACACCGAATCGATGACCTGCTTTTGCACAGGACGAAATTCCTTCCATCCAAATACCTCCTTTAGGAGAATTACCAATCGGTCGTTTGCTTCAGTCATGAGCCTTTGAAATTACAAAAAAACCCTGTTTCCCCGTGAATGAGATGCCATAAAACTGAAAGTCCAAAAGGCCACAGCTGCAATTCCCTTTAGAATATCACCCTAAATCCTGAAGAACCCGTACCTATCGAATCTCCTTGTAGAGAGCCCGAAAGATTAATTTGGCTAAAATCTATCCGTTCTTTGGGCTGAAGCAATCCTAAATCAAGACGATTTTGAGTTGGAAAAAAGGCAACATGTATCCCCGGAAACCAAATAGAATCCTCACTGATAATTCCTTTCAGAGGCATTGGAACTGGATTCCGTTGGCCTGCAAGCCGGTTGGGAAGAATGGAATACGAGAGTTGGGCAACAGGAAAATCCTGATTCCAAGAAAGGTGATGCTCCCCAAGCCTTAGGTCCAGAATTCGCTGCTGGTCCTTGGCAAAAAAGTAGAGCTCCTGGCTAGGGCGTCGAACCTCCGTCCACAGATTTGAGATTGCCCAAATTAAGCATAAGCCATAGCCGATGTGGACTAGGATTTTTCGATTGCCCAACTCCCAATTTCCCCAAATCCATAGGATCCCCCAAATCGCCAACATTCCTGCTAGGGAGAGATGAATTCCCTGCCAAAGTGCTGCTGGCAATTCCTGAAGGGTGTAGGTAATTTCGTTTTGGATGAAAAGTAAAAAGTCAACACTAGCCCCCAAAAAACTCCCTAGGAATGGGATCCAGGCAAACAAAAGAAATGGAACCCCCAAGCATAGAATGATGTAAGATAGCGGTACTATCAGCAAGTTGGCAACTAAAAAATAGGTGGGAAAAGTATGAAAGTAGTGGACCGTCAGTGGGCTGGTGATTAGCTGCGCGGCAAGGGTGACGGTGGCCATTTGCCAAAAATAGTCCAAGACACGATTGGAAGGAGCCCACATCCGAAGTAAGATAGGTTGCAATCCCACAATCCCCGCAACTGCCAAGTAGGAAAGTTGAAAGCCTAAATCAGTTTGAATAGCAGGATCAAGTACCAACAGCAGAAGAGCTGAAAAAGCCAAAATATTCCAAATGGAGGGCTTTCTTTTCCGCATTTGCCCCAGGGTAACCAACGAAAACATAACGACTGCGCGCACCACGGAAGGAGAGAATCCGGTCATTAGCGCATAGATCCAGATCAAGCCCAGGACCAAAATCAAATAGCTCTTTTGAAGTGCCTGCCCCTTTTGCTTGAAAAATGACAAGGGCAGCAGTAAGATGGAATAGATGATCCCCACATGGAGTCCGGATACAGCAAGAATATGCTGCGTGCCAGTAGCGGAATAGGCTTGTTTAACCTCTTTGCCTAGGGATTCCTTTTGACCTAAAAGTAGTGCCAAAGCAATTTGTTTGGACTCCGGCCCTTGGACATACTGATCAATCATTCCCGCAAAATAATACCGCAAGTGTTCCATTGCGAAGTTCAGCTCGTTGCTTGGCTTTAGCGGGATTACTAGCAGCTTTTTGCCGAGAAACTGCCGGAAATGAATTCCTTTGGCAGCCAAAAATCGTTTGTAGTTAAATTCATCGGGAAAACTAGGAGGAGCTAACGGTTCTGGATTGGTAGGCACCCAAATCACCTGACCGGGATAAAGGGCCTGTCCCATCTGGTGATATACCAAGACCAATGCTTTTTGGCTGCTCCATCCTTGCTCCCCTTTTGTTGCAAAGACCGCAAGCAAATTCTCCGAAGAGTTGGCTTTGGGTAGGTCATAACGCTGCACTTCTGCAAGGTAGCCTTGCCCCTCTCCCCAAGAGATTTCTCCTTCTTGGGCAGTTTGATTGGAAAGAAGTGATACAAAAGCACCCAATCCAATTAAAAGAGAATAGGCTAAAAAGGAAATTGGTAAGAGACTCGAAAAAACAGGTCCATTTAGGAAAATCACATAAAAAATCCAAAGAACAGCAAGTATGGCGAGAACTAGTTGGGGCTGGGCTTCAGGAATAATAGTGGAAAGTAAGATTCCAAGCGCAAAAAAGAAGAGGTACCTCAAAAAAGGAAAGTCGGCGAAGGTCATGTTAAAAAAATTAGTGACTAAAAAATGATTGTTCACAATCCTTCCAGTGGATAAAATGGCAGCTTATTCACTGCGAATAACTGTCAACGGACGACAGTCCACTGTCAACAGCCCGCTTTCCTAAATTTCAAACTTTATTTACTTTAGTTGAAAGTATCCAGCCAACTAATTGCAAAAAATAATAGCCTAACTGGCTTGTTAAATATGACCCTGAATAAGGGGGTGTACTAAAAATCTGCCGACTTGAAAAATGGGTTACGCGTAATTGGAACAGAGCTAATCCTAGCTTAGTTCCATTTTATAATGCAAGATGGCACACTCTTCAAACTGTTCACCTACTTGCTGAAAACCAAATTTGGCATAGAGTGGCATCGCGTGAATTTGGGCATGGAGGTATTTCTTTTTTCCCTTCCCATCTG
>SXYU01000211.1 GCA_005788235.1 Cytophagales bacterium | reverse complement strand
TGATTGCGAATAATACTAATCTTCAATCTACCCCTAGCGGGTTCACCTTATTTCTTCCCTCGGGCGCAGCAAACCATGTCGGAGCGTTCCGCCTTTTCCCGAAGGATTACGCGCGTGATTGCCTATATTTGTGATTCTGAACCAATCTAGGTTTTTATTTACTCACTTTTCCCTCGCTATCCAATGAGCAACAAACCGATAGGATTTGATGCCTTCAAGCTAAACAAACAATTGCTCGATGCTGTAGCCGAATCTGGTTATACTGTTGCTACTCCAATTCAAGAACAAACAATTCCACTTGCACTTGCAGGGCATGATGTGTTGGGAATAGCACAGACGGGTACGGGAAAAACAGCAGCGTACCTATTGCCCCTGCTGATGAAAATAAAGTATGCTCAAGGGATGCATCCTAGGGGTGTGGTGCTAGCTCCTACACGGGAACTGGTCATGCAAATTGAAGAAGTGGCTCAGCACCTGGCCAAATATACAGGTCTTCGAATCGCTAGTCTTTATGGAGGCCTTGGCCCCAAAACACAAATTGAGCGGGTAGAAGCAGGAGTAGACCTACTAATCTCCACCCCAGGAAGGTTTATGGATCTCTATAGAAAGGGAGCTATTTATACCAAAGATTTGAAAACAATGGTATTGGATGAGGCAGATAAAATGATGGACATGGGTTTTATGCCTCAAATCCGAGCAATTTTAGAGGTGATTCCATCCAAGCGGCAAAACCTCCTCTTCTCAGCTACCTTTTCCGGAAGAATAGACCATTTGGCAGCCGAGTTTTTAGAGTTTCCGGAGCGCGTAGAAGTAGCCCCTTCTGCCACTACGGCAGAGACGATCGCTCAAGTCAGGTACAAGGTTCCCAATATTAAAACCAAGATCAACTTGCTCGCCCATTTGCTCGAGAATGAAGAAATCAACCGAGCCATGATTTTTACGCGAAGCAGAAAAAATGCGGAATCAGTCTATTCTTTTTTGGAACGCAAGCATTTTGGAGAGATTCGAGTAATCCATGCGAATAAAGGCCAAAATACGCGAATCAACTCCATGGAAGATTTTAAGGCAGGGGATGTGCGAATCTTGGTGGCTACAGATGTAGCTTCTCGAGGATTGGATGTCACTTTGGTATCTCATGTGGTCAATTTTGATGTGCCCCTTATCTATGAAGATTATGTGCACCGCATCGGTCGAACAGGTAGAGCTGAGAATGAAGGAAAGGCAATTACTTTCATCAATCCAGCTGAGTCCTACCATTTTGAAAAAATCGAAGACCTTATTCGAATGAAGGTAGATGAATTGCCTATTCCAGACGAGGTGGATGTACCAGCTACTCCTTTTGAAGAAAAGCAAGGTTATGAAAGAGAGTTGGACCGCCTCAAGCAACGGGACAACCCCGATTACAAAGGAGCTTTCCATGAGAAAAAGGAGCGCCCAAAAGAAAATATTGGAAAAGGGGAGAAAGTAAAGGCGAAGAAGAAGCAAAAAAAGCCTAACCGCAATCAGCTAAAAACTAAAAACCAAAAAAATAGAGGGAAGCATGGGGAGGGGTAAATCCTGGACCGGGTGGCTTGCTTTCAACAAGTCTGCAAAGCAGCACCTTTAGAAATCAAAATAGAAAAAAAAGGGGCCAAATGGCCCCTTCTCTGTTATCGGTCTGTACGGGTATTGGTTCCGTCCACTGGAGTCCGCTGCTCTCTATTGGCGAGGTCCCAAGCAGTGTGAAAGATCAATTGCGCACGCTTGGTCATCAAAGGGAATTCAATTTTGTCAACCGTATCGGTTACCTGGTGGTAGTCGTCGTGTACCCCATTAAAGAAGAAGATCACGGGGATATTGAACTTGGCAAAATTGTAATGGTCAGAACGGTAGTAAAACCGATTTGGATCGTCGGCAGCATCGTATCTGTAATCTAGGATCAGATTGGTGTAGGTAATGTTGTTGTACTCGTTGATTTTCTTCAACTGGGAAGAAAGCATCTCCGAGCCAATGACATAGACATAGTCTTTGTTTGCTTCCTTCTGGTATTCGTAGTCTATTCTACCCACCATATCAATGTTGATGTTATTGACTGTGTTGGCAATTGGGAATATAGGGTTTTCCGAATAGTATTCGGATCCTAATAGGCCTTTTTCTTCACCCGTCACGTTCAGGAATAAGAGGCTCCTTCTAGGCTTCAGCCCTTCTTTGGCTGCTTTTGCAAAAGCTTCTGCAATTTCCATAACAGATACAGTTCCCGAGCCATCATCATCGGCGCCATTGAAGGCATCTCCTGTAGCACTTGCGCCCACGTGGTCGTAGTGGGAGGAGATGACGAGCACTTCTTCTTTTTTATCTGTTCCCTCCAAGTAGCCCATCACATTGACTGCGTCTACTGGAGATTTAGTCTTTACAATCTGGTAGCTTGCTTTTTGAGAGGCGATGGTTTCAGGATTGGTTTTGGCTGCTTCCTTCAATGCCTCTACAGATGAACCGAACAATTGAGCCATCTTGTCTGTACTCACCATGAATATCGGTCGCTGCTTGATTTCCTGGTCAAAGCCAATTCGGCCAGTGCCAGCCATGGACTTGTAACGGTTGGCGATGCGGTCAAAGTTCGCTTGACCTTCCATGGTCACAATCACGATGCCAGCAGCACCAGCGTCCATCACTTTGGTGACCAAGTCATTGCTTCGTACTCCGACAGCCCATAGCCCTACGAGTTTGCCCTTGACATCCACTTTAGCAAGGTTTTCATCGCTTACCAGGCCTAAAAACACTAGGTCTGTTTTCACAGCTTTCGCTAGATTGCCATCTCCTGTAAACACAAAGTCTGTATTTTCCACCAACTTGGTTTTACCGATTTGAAGACTCACTTGTGTGAAACGGGAGCTAACCAAGGGAACGCTCTGGAAGTAACTGCCTCCATTTGGTCCACTTAAACCGAGTCCTTTGTAAAAATCAGCAAGGTAGTTGGCAGCAATTTTTCCTTCTGGGGAACCCGTATCACGGCCCTTCATCTCATCGGATGCAAGATAGGTCAGGTACTTGGTGAGATCTTCCACGGTAATCGTGTTGGCATACTTTACCTGAACAGGGTTTTGAGCCCATGCTGTAGTCAGGGTTGCGATCCCCAAAAAAGCAGTCAAAAGGTATTTATTTTTCATTTTTTTTTCGATTTAGGCCCTAATCTAGCTATTTTTTTTACCCTCAAAAAAACCGCTTGTCAATTCTGCGTGTTATAGATAAAATTTCAGAGCTGCGCCTCGGCAATTCCTCACGGAAAGTATACCTTTGTGCACGTAAAATCGGAAAGAATTCACACCCAAATAGTTCAAACGTTCTACCCCTTACTTATGCAGATCAATCTTAACACTGCTGTCAAATTTGAGAGCAGGCACAATGGCCCGACAGAAGCAGAAATTGTAGCGATGTTGGAGAAAATCGGAGCCTCAAGCTTGACCGAACTTATCAATCAAACTGTACCCCAGTCCATTCAATTGGAGCGGCCTCTCCAGCTTCCAGCAGCCCAGCTCGAGTCTGAGTTTCTGAAGAATTTCAAAAAGTTAGCTTCCAAAAACAAGGTTTTTTCTTCTTTTATTGGTTTAGGGTATTACGACACGCAGGTGCCAGGAGTGGTACTTCGCAATGTGTTGGAGAATCCAGGATGGTATACTGCCTACACACCTTATCAAGCTGAAATTGCCCAAGGTCGATTGGAGGCCTTGATCAACTTCCAGACGGTAGTGATTGAGTTGACAGGAATGGAACTTGCCAATGCTTCTTTGCTCGATGAGGGTACTGCTGCAGCGGAAGCCATGACGATGCTTCATGCTGTAAAGCCTCGAGAAAAGAAAAATGCGAATACCTATTTTGTCGATGAAAAAGTATTCCCACAAACCAAGGCATTGCTAGTTACGCGGGCGGAGCCTATCGGGATCAACTTGGTATTTGGTCCGCTCTCCTCTTTGGATCTAACGGATCCAGAATTGTATGGAGCTATGTTTCAATATCCAAATGTGGATGGTGAAGTAGTAGATTACACGGCTTTAGTTGCTGCAGCCAAAGAAAACAAGGTATTGACTGCCTTTGCTTCGGATTTACTGGCTTTGACTTTGTTGACTCCTCCAGGAGAAATGGGAGCGGATGTTGTTGTAGGTTCTGCCCAGCGTTTTGGGGTGCCTATGGGGTATGGTGGTCCACATTCTGCCTTTTTTGCAACCAAAGAAGAATTTAAGCGTCAGATTCCTGGCCGTATCATTGGGGTATCAATCGATAGAGCTGGCAATAAGGCCTACCGTATGGCTTTGCAAACTCGAGAGCAACACATCAAACGAGAAAAAGCAACTTCCAACATTTGTACTGCGCAAGTATTGCTTGCAGTAATGTCGAGCTTTTATGCGGTACATCACGGTCCTACTGGACTGAAAAATATTGCGCTTCGCACGCATGGCCTTGCCAAGTTGACTGCACAAGGATTGGCAAAACTAGGATTCACGCTGGGGACTAGTGCCTACTTTGATACCCTAAAAGTTCAGGTAGATGTTACCACCCAATCCAAAGTGAAATCCCTTGCTGTAGCTGCTCAAGTCAATTTCAGATACGAGGAGGGAGCAATTTTCATTGCTTTTGACGAGGCAAAAACCATCGCAGATGCCGAACTCGTTCTTTCTTTATTCGCCAATGCGAAGGGCCAAGCCTCATCCTTCAACGCAGCGATGGCCAACTCCCTACAATTGGAATGGCCAGCAGCGCTAGTGCGAACCTCTTCTTACCTCACGCATCCGGTATTCAATAGCTACCATAGCGAGCACGAGATGCTTCGTTACATCAAGAAGCTGGAATCTAAAGACCTTTCCTTGGTGCATTCCATGATTTCCTTAGGTTCTTGCACCATGAAGTTAAATGCTACTGCAGAAATGATCCCGGTGACTTGGCCTGAATTTGGCCAGATCCACCCTTTTGCTCCAATAGATCAGACGGAAGGCTATCAGGAGTTGTTTACTAACCTTAGAACTTGGTTGACCGAGATCACTGGTTTTGCAGATACCTCACTACAGCCAAATTCTGGAGCTCAAGGTGAGTATGCAGGATTGATGGTGATTCGTGCCTATCACCTCAACAGAGGTGAAGGACATCGAAATGTAGCCTTGATTCCTACCTCTGCGCAC
>SXYU01000210.1 GCA_005788235.1 Cytophagales bacterium | reverse complement strand
GTTTTGGCTAAATTTCATGCTATTGGCTTTCATCCCAAGCATTTGTTTAGAAACCGCTCAACACCTAATCCCCAACCGAAGCTTTGATTTAAATGATCTAGCTATCAATATGTTAGGTATTATCATTGGATTATTTGGATATTTATATCGTCCTTCTTGTAAATTCATTTTGGATTAATCTCCAATAATTCTTACACTTGCTCTAGAAAATAAAACCGATTAACCTTTAATAAACAAAATTCATCATGGAAGCAAAAAAGACTCCTAAAGCTGACTTGAACAAAAGTGTAGGTATGTTTACCAACTTGGGTCTTGTAGTAGCAGTAGGTCTCACTCTGGCTGCCTTCGAATACAAGTCCTACGACGATAGTACGCTTAAAGATTTAGGTGACGCTGCGGATAATTTCGAAGACATCTTGGATGTGCCCATTACGCAGCAGCCACCTCCACCTCCACCTCCACCTCCAATGGAGCAGCCTGTAATCCAAGAGATTCCAGATGAGGTGAAGATTGAAGAGAAAATCGATGTAAACTTTGACGTAGACGTAAAAGAAACAACGGTGATTAAAGAAGTTGCCATCAAAGAAGTGGTAATTGAAGAAGAAAAAGCCGATGTTATTTTTGACGTAGTGGAAACCCAGCCGAACCCTCCTGGAGGAATGGCTGGCTGGAATAAGTATCTCGCTGATAATCTCAAATACCCAACTCAAGCTAGAAGAATGGGTGTTGAAGGTACTGTAATTGTAGTATTCGTTATTAACACCGACGGATCTATCCAAGACGTTGAAGTGTTGAGAGGTATTGGCGGCGGTTGCGATGAAGAAGCGATAAAAGTTGTAAAAGCAGCTCCAAAGTGGGATCCTGGAAAACAAAGAGGTAAGCCTGTTCGTACGCGAATGAGACTCCCAATCCGATTCAAACTAGGATAAAAAAAAAGACCCGATTGTATCGGGTCTTTTTTTGCTCAATCGGTCTAACGACTTGACAGAAACTCAATAAAAATGCAAATCAAAAAAGGCCCCGCAAATGTGCGGGGCCTTTTTTATAGAATTCAAGTACTCCCAACAATGGATGAAATTAAGGCTTGCTGTTCAAGAAAGTGCGCCGTGGATGGGACTGTCTGTCCGTTGACTTATACTTATTGACCTTACAGCACATTCAACGATTGTTCCTTGATTTTTTCAAGTTCATCCTTCATTTGGATGACTAACTTTTGAATCCCTGCATCGTTGGCCTTTGAGCCAATGGTATTGATCTCCCTGCCAATTTCTTGGCTGATAAAACCAAGCTTCTTTCCTTGGCTCAGCTCAGTATCCATACACTTCATAAAGTAGTCAAGATGGGTATCCAAGCGAACTAGCTCTTCGTTGATATCGATTTTTTCAAAGTAATAAATCAATTCTTGTTCGAAACGATTTGCATCAAAGGCATGTTCATCCATCCACTGGGAGAAATGCCCTCGAATTCGAGTTTGGATTTTCTCTTTGCGATTCAGTTCCTCCGCTTTGATAGCCTTCCAACCCTGTCGGATAAGGTCAATGTTTTCTTTCAATTTGATAAAAAGTGAAGCTCCCTCATCTATCCGGAAGGCTTCACAGCGAACCAAAGCTTCTTCAAGGACCAACTTCACCTCATTCCAATCCTCGTTACCCTCACGGTCTGTAGCCGTACTAACCATCACTTGCGGGGCCTGCAGTGCTAGTTTAAATAAGTCAGCACTCTTTTCACCTACTGAAGCTGCAAGACGTTCAAAAGTAGAATAATAGGTTTTAAACAAATCTTCATTCAGTTGAACAGGCAAGCTTTGGTTGCCCTTCACCAAAAAATCAATGGAAATACTGACTTTTCCTCGGTCTAAAATGGCCTGTACCCGATTTCTGATTTCAGCCTCTTTGTCCGCAAATTGTCTTGGACTGCGAATCGAAAGGTCAAGCATTTTTGAGTTGAGCGTGCGGACTTCTACTTGAATGACCAGGTGCTCGTTCTCAAATCCGGCCACTCCATAGCCAGTCATGGATTTGATCATACGTATCAAGCTTTAGAAATTATACCCCAAAGTAAAGTAAAATTTCAAGTCTTCGGTTTTATAATTTCTTACAGGCCTAGCTACATCAAATTTGATATAGTAATTCATCAGCACGGTACGTAGACCAGCCCCATAGCTTTGAAGCCATGGATTGTTAAAATTATTCAAAACAATCACAAAAGGTGAGCCTTTAGTATTGATTACTTCCGTGTTTTGGTCATTGACTTTTTCCCAAGGCGCAGCGTCATTCCAGGCAGAGCCAATATCATAAAATCCAACCAACTGAAAATTCTTTACAAAATTGGAAGTGATGGTTCCTCGAGTTAAATAGGAAAATAAGGGCAATCTCAATTCGGTAGAAAAAGTCAGGGCATTTCTACCTCGAATCTCATCGTAATCAAAACCCCTAAGGTCAACAAAATCAGCAAAAAGCAAATTGGAGTTTTCAATCCCATTTGGATTCCTAACTGGTGATGGCTCAGGTCGATTAGCTGGAGGATTGTAAAAATTATTAAACATCCAATTATCCATCCCTCCCACTAAGTAGGTTTGAGGATTGGACCCCATAAATGAACCAAAATAGAATTTGGAAGCAAGGACTAGATTTTTGTGTATTTTTTGGTAGTTCCTAAGATCTACATACAGGTTGCTAAAGGATCTGTCTCCAAAATTTAGTCCTTGGTAGTACTGAAAACCTACCTTGCCTTTGGTACCTGTAAAGGTATATAGTCCCATGGGTTCTGTACGGTCATATACATACTCCAGCTTTGCTCCAGCATAGTTAACTTGCAATTCATTTAACTCTGGTATTTTGCTGTAGATTAATGAATCTTCATTCAGATTAAAGTACTGCGTTTTGGCTACAAACGGTGCGGCATTCACTCGGGAATGAATGGTAAGCGGATAGGAAATGCCTGTCTCCACTTTGATAAGCACGTATTTCTGAAAACTGAAGTCACCGTCGGTTACCCGAAGTGTTTTTCGATCATATCTCCCTCTAAAGTCAAGGCGGGATTTGAGGTATTCGTATTCAAACCAAATATCCCCTCCCGAATCAAAGTCCAAGGAGGTCATTATACCTCCCATAAATTGGTGATTATCCAGCACATCAGTCATTTTGCCTTGAAGACTTATTCCAAAGCCACGTAGGGGATCTGCTACGAAGCGGGAATTGATGTGGTTTGTGAAGAATTGAGTTTCCATTGGGCGAGGCCCAGAGACCATCCTCTGCAAATTTTGTTTTCGGAAGGTTTCCAATAAATTACTTTTACCTGCTGCTGCATTACCGGACACAGCCCCTGTTGAAGCTGGAGTTTTGGCAGGGATTGAATCAAAGGTATAGTCTTCAGTATTCACTCCTCTCCTAGTTTCAAATCGTAAACGATCGGTGGTCAAAGAAGATGTTTTTTGAGTAATTGTATCCAATGAAGTAATGGGAGCCACAAGCTCTGGACCTGCCAACTTTTCCTGCTTGGCTCGAGCAGCTTGCTGCGTTTTGGCTTCAAGAATCCTTCGTGCAGCAATGCGTTCGTTTAATTCTTTCGCTTGAGCCAATTGAAGCCTTGGTGTACTTGATGTAAATTGATCGATTCCCGTGTAGGTGTCCACATACAGCTCAGATTCTTTCCCATTACGGACAGCGTAAGCTAGCTTATTCATTCTAGAATTCACGTCAAATACCTCAATACTCGTGTCAAAGGAGGAGATTTGTGTGGAAACTTGATTTCCAATATTATGCTTTACAAGGTTGGAGATACCACTCAGGTCACTCAAAAAGACTAAATTGTTGGCATTGATTTTTTTGGGAAATGTATTTTTACTATTTGCGTTAGTCATCTTGGAATAAACCGTAGTATCCTTCAGAACTTGAACTTGATACAAATTGTATTGCTCTGGAAAATTAGCCAATACTGGAGGTTTTTGCAGGACAGAATCTGGCAATTCTATAAAATTACTTGAATAAACTATCGTCGAATCATTTAAGAAAACAGGAGTCAGCTCATCAAAAATATTATCTGTTAGTCGCTTGCCCTGACCTCTCAAATTAAGCGTGTAGAGATCTGTCTTTCCATTTGAAATGGCGGAAAGAACCATATTCCTCCCCGACTCATTAAAATCAAAACTAAGGATCTGAGTAATGTTGCGCAGAAATACCTTGTCCTGAGAAGAGCCATCCAAGGAGCGTTGCCTCAGGGTAGTCAAGCCACGCTTGAATGTAGCGATTGCTA
Organism: Cytophagales bacterium; assembly: GCA_005788235.1. Lineage (GTDB taxonomy): Bacteria > Bacteroidota > Bacteroidia > Cytophagales > Cyclobacteriaceae > Algoriphagus. The sequence goes on along the minus strand of SXYU01000210.1, from coordinate 17,013 downwards.
ATGTCGCTGAATCCCTCCACGCGATGACGGGCGCATTTAAGTTAGGCGGTAGTTCCTCATGCTTCGATCCACCTTGAAAGATTCGCTGTTGACTCCCTGAAGCAAGGTTGCGAACCCAAACCGTGGCTTTACCCGCATTATTGAGCACGTAGGCTAGGTGAAGGCCATCTGGACTGAACTTTACATCTGTTATCGCTCCATCTACGCGAGAGGAAGTAGTGGCAATGGCTTTTTTGGAATCTAAGGCTTTGAAATTACTGTAAACCGGCTCGCTGACTTTTAAATAGAATTGTTGCCAATCTGCAAGAAATGCTTTGATATTGATACCTATTGTATTTGCAATGCTGTTTTCTTCACTCCTATTGATGCGAGAAAGATTGAGGATACTAGAAACATACCTCCTGCCATATTTTTCAGAGATGTAGTTCCAAATAGACTGCCCTACCAGCCCCGCCTCCAAATCAGTGAGTGTATGAAGCTTTGGATTCGATGTATTTTTTAAGTAGCGACGGATGTAATCGTCCATTTCGCGGCTCCAGCCTTTGGCAAGGTAATTTGCTATCCCATCTACATACCAATCTGGAAAATCACTAATCAAGTTGGCTTGAAATGCATCGGCAACGGAAGCTCCATACAGCATCTCTCGAACAATAACCTTGGAGGTGGCAAACAACAAGTCCTCTTTAAATAAATCCATCCGTCCCTTGTAGGCCACCTCTGCGACAAGACGAGTAAATTTGGTTTGACCCTCTTCGGTATATTGTTGCGCGTTGAGGTCCAAATTACTTTGAAGTCGCTCTTCTGGGGAATTGTAAAGGTAGATTCGGGGCTTGGTATAGGCTACATACCCAATATTTTGAGTCAACTTATTGAATTCAGCCTCTAAAAACTCAATGGCCATCTTTGCATTTACGCCACCTTTGTCGTAATAATAAACTTCAAAATTAGCTGAGGCATAGAAATACCATTTAAACTCCTTGTGCTGAATCCGGTTTTTGCCAAAGCGCTCTTGGTCAAATTGAGCCCATGCTTCTATCCCGCAGCCAAGAAATAGGATTAAAAAAAGGTATCGAAATACACGCATTCGCATTTCAAACGGTAGAGTTAGGTTTTAAATATACTTAAAATAACGAGAGATCGAAACTTCCTGGGGCAGTGGATGCCCTTCCAAAAGAAAATCCCGCATTACCGCACTAAAATAAGGAACCAAAGACACGCCCTTAGCACCAAATCCATTGAAGATGTAAACGCTTTGTGCTTCAGGATGTTTACCTAAAAATGGTTTTCTATCTTTTGTGGCAGGACGAATCCCTACTTTGTGCTCACAAATCTCCTGAACCGGCATGCGAACTAACTCGGTCAACTTTTCTAATAACTCCTTTTTAGCTGTTTCTGTTGGCCCTACCTCCAAATCATGCCAGGTATAGGTGGAACCTACTCTAAAATTTCCATTGGGCAAAGGCACACGGAAAACACCCCGATTGACAATAAAGGAGGGTGAGAAATTCTGCTTTAATTCTAGGATCTCCCCTTTGACTGGAGCAAAAGGTAAAAATGAAAAAAATCTCGACTCCATCGCACCCAATCCATTGCAATAAATAACGGCCTTCGCCTTAAACTCTCCATACCTCCAGCTAGCCTCACCTTCCTGCAGCAATTTTTCTTCCTGATACGCTTCTTGAATTAATCTATTCCCAAAATAGGCAACCATCCCTTCCAAAAAAGTAGGAAGATCCAACCAACCAGAAAGCTGAAGCTTCACCCCTCCAAAAGGATCTTTGAGGTTTTCATGCTGGCTTTCCACTTCAATTTTTTGAACAAAAGGCTGTAGCGCAGGATCGCTCGAATGGCCCATCCATTCATTTTGCTCTTCAATCGATAGAAAAGGTCGATATATAGACTGCTGGGTCAGAAACTTTCTTCCCGTCGCCTCCTCTAGCTCTTGATAAAAAGGTACAATTTCAGGAAATAAGAGTTCCCCCTTCCAGGTTTTGACCAGTTTCCTTCCAGTAACTGGATTAAATAAACCTGCTGCCACTTGGCTACTTTGGTTTCTTGCCGGCTGATCCAGTAGCACCACATTTTTACCAGCTTGGATCAATCGATAAGCTAAGGCAGAACCGGCCAATCCTTGTCCAATGATTAAAAAATCAATTTCCATATCCTAAATTAAGCCCATAATTCTTTACTTTGCTTTAATCTTTTTGACTTTTCACATGCTTCACATCCAGTGCTTCACCTTCAACCCTTTTCAAGAGAATACCTATTTGCTATACGATAAGGAAGGCACAGCCACACTAATTGATCCAGGATGCTATACCGAAGAAGAAAAAAGGGAGTTAGAAGCATTTATCCTTGAAAAAGGACTACAAGTTACACAATTGCTAAATACACACTGCCACATCGACCATGTGCTAGGCAATGCCTGGGCCATGGAGCGATTTCAAATCTCCTTACAGATTCATGCCTTGGAAATTCCGGTCCTGAAATCAGTGGAAGTGTATGCCCCTAACTATGGCTTTCGAGACTATGTGCCTGCTACGGCAAGCTCATTTCTGACAGAAGGTCAAGAAATTCAAGTCGGCAAAGAAAAATTACGCTGTATTTTTGTTCCAGGACATGCACCAGGGCACTTGGTGTTTTGCCATGATGCTAGCAAGCGCTGCGTTGCAGGTGATACGCTCTTTAGAGGAAGTATCGGCCGCACAGACTTACCAGGTGGTAATCATGCTCTGCTCCTCGAAAAAATTAAATCACAGCTATTTGTGCTCCCGGAAGAAACGCTGATTTTTCCCGGCCACGGCCCAGAAACAAGCATTGGTTTTGAGAAAAAAAACAACCCCTTTGTAGGTCTAAAAGCATACTCGTGAACCTAAAAACACAGCTCCCCAACTTCATCACGCTCCTGAATCTTCTTTCTGGTGTCTTGGGAATCCTGTGGGTTCTAGAGGGACAGCCGCTCTATGGAGCATATTTTGTAATCTTATCTGCAACCTTCGACTTTTTTGATGGTTTTGCAGCCCGATTATTAAAGGTTCAAAGTGACATGGGAAAAGAGTTGGACTCCTTGGCGGATGTGGTTTCCTTTGGGGTACTTCCAGGAATAATCCTGTATTCCCTCACCAAGAGCCAAACGGAAGCTAGCTTACTCCCTTATTGCACACTCATCATCCCCATGTTATCTGCGTATAGACTCGCAAAGTTTAATCTAGACACTCGACAAAGTGATCGATTCCTTGGGCTCCCTACACCTGCAAATGCACTATTGCTTTCCACGATTCCCCACCTGGCAGCCCGCTGGCCTGAGTTGAGCCCTTTCCTAAGCAGTCCCATAACTTTGGTAGTGATTGCTTGGCTGACAAGTTTACTCTTGGTGGCTGAACTTCCCTTGATTGCTTTAAAATTTAAAAACAGCAGTTTCACAGACAATTCTTACAGGTTTGCATTGCTCATGATTGGGGCAGTTTGCCTGGTTTGGCTACAGCTAGCAGGCATTCCTTTGGTGATTTTTGCCTACCTCCTGCTTTCGGGGATGGAAAACATATTGCGTAAAAAATGAGAAAGCAAAGCTGTGCCCTATTCCTTTTTTTGGGACTGTTTTGCCACAACACCTTCTCCCAATCCTTTCGCTTTACTGCAGGTGTTACGGAACCTGGGGTGTATAAACTTAGTGTTGATCAAGCTCGGAAATTGGGTTTTGAAAGTTTGGAGGAAGTGGTCCTCTACGGATATCCAGGTATGCTGCCTCAAATGCTGGATTCATTGCAGCTAAAGCCTCAGGAAATTCCTTCATGGCTCTTTGAAAATCAACTCTTTTTTTATTTGGCAGGACCCCATAGATCTGAGTTCAGCGAAGATGGCGAACTAAGCTATTCCCATCACCTCTACACCGATACCCTGCGCTATGTGCTCGGTAAAAAATCAGGCCCAAGAAGGATCGAAGCAAAAAATGGTACGGCCACCACTCCCAGTACCCTTTCCATTTGGTACCAGCTCCTTGCAGTAAAAGAAGAAAAAATAAACCTACTCAACTCGGGAAGATCCTGGTATTCACTTCCCATTCGCCAAGGCCAAAGTTTAACGATTAATTTCGGAAAAAATGCAGGCACAACCGCCCCATGGCTCCTTCATGCCCGATTGATGAGCCAATCCACTGGTACCTCTTCCATGCGAGTTTGGGCTGATAATGAACAATTGAAAGAGGTTATTTTTTCTCCAATCTCCAACAGCACCTATGCCATCAAGGGCGATGAGGTTGGTATCTATGAAACATTTAATCCAAAAGGAGACCGGTTAGACCAACTTCGTTTTAGCTTTCAAGGGATAGGTTCTGGACACCTGGATGCTACGTTAGTTGGGATCCCATTTACCAATTCCACCCTAAAAGAAGGGATATTTTTTGGGAAAAAAGAAAATCCAATCGCACTAGAGACAGGCTTTCAAACTTGGGAGATTAGCGATTTTTACCAGCCTATTCGCTACAGCCAAGGGAAATCTGCTCTTGGGAAAAAGTGGGTCCTTTTTTTGCCTAAAAACGCAAAGGAGCTGGGGAATTTCAAAGCCATCACCCCCAAAAGCACAAAACCCAATTCACCAAAATTGATGGTGATCACTGTTCCACAGCTGAAGCAAGTGGCTCAACAATTTCAAGAATTCAAAATCAGTCAAGGAATCCCAACCCAGGTGGTGCTCACATCAGAAATCTACGATTGGATGGGCTATGGCAACCCTGATGTTAGCGCTATTCGAAATTACATTGCCCAAGAATACCACCAAGGCAAGCAGCTAACCAATGTATTGCTCCTAGGAAAAGGCACCTTTGACTACAAAAAGAAGTTGGGAGGCCGCCCCAATTTAGTTCCGATCTACACCAGCAGGTCTAGCTTGGATCCGTTGACTACCTACAGTTCGGACGATTTCTTCGGGATTTTGGATTGGGGAGATGGAGAATGGGAAGAAAGTAAATCTGGGGATGTACCCATAAAGATTGGCGTCGGACGCATACCTGCTATCACTTTTGCGGAAGCTAAAAGTTGGCTAGAAAAAAGTAGCAACTATGAAAAACAGGGGGATGCCTTCCCGAGTAGTACCATCACCTTCTTGGCAGACGATGGAGACAATGGAGTTCACATGCGCGACTCAGAAGTACATGCTACCTACCTTGAGAAAAATATTCCTTTTTACCGAAGCCAAAAACTTTATCTGGATCGGTATGAACAAACAAAAACTGGAGGAAGACAAGAATCTCCAGCTGCAAAAAAAGCAATCCTTGAAAGCCTCAATTCAGGCACTCTATTGCTCAATTATGTAGGCCATGGAAATGAAACTACCCTCACTGCCGAAGAGATCTTTAAGGTTCAGGACCTAGAAAATTGGCCGAATCAAGCCCAAATCCCACTTTGGTTTACCGCAACCTGCGAATTTGGACGACACGATAGCCCATTTGTTCGGTCGGCAGCAGAGGAGTTGCTTTTTGCCACTTCCAAAGGAGCCATAGGCCTCCTTGCAACGGGAAGACCCGTGTTTAGCTCAGTGAATTTTACAATAAACGAAGCCTTTATTCAGGCGCTAGCAGCTGCGGGGAAGTTGGGAAATATGGATTTAGGGTCTTTGTTTCGACAAACAAAAAATGAAAGTTTGAATGGCTCCTACAATCGGAATTTTTCGCTATTGGGTGACCCAAGTCTGCGATTGGCCTTCCCTGAAGCAAAGGTCCGAATTGAGAAAATTGTAGCGCTCAAGGATCAAACCAAAGTTGATACCCTGACCAACTTGAATCCGATAAAGTTGACTGCAGCGGTGGTAGATCCTCTTACACAAGCTTTCTTACCCAGTATTCAAGGAAGCTTCAGGCTAGAGATATGGGGTCAGCCCACTACCACTAAAACGCTTGGAGATGAAAATTCTTCATTTGAATTTTCAGAGGAAAGCCAACGAATATTCTTAGGAGAAGGAGAAGTTCGGAATGGGAAAATAGAAAGTCAATTCATCCTTCCCGAAGGACTAGAAAGCAAGCCTGAAAAAATTCAGATTCGAATTCAAGCCTGGGATAAGGAAAAAAAGATGCAAGCAACGGGACTGGTAACCTTACCCCTTCTAAACCAGAAGAAGATAGAATTAGATCAAGTTGGGCCCCAAATAACTGCCGAAATAGGTGGAAAAGGGATAGCCAACTTCCCTCCCATCTCCAGCACACAAGTTAGGGTACAACTCACCTTCCGGGATCCAAATGGCATCAATAGTTCAGCGCTCATTCCAGATAAAACAATGCATCTTCGAATAAACCAGGGCCCTCCGCAGCAAATTTATCAAGCGTACCGGGCAGTGGAGGGAAATTTTGAAAAAGGTATCGCCCAAGTTTTACTGACTGGGTTGAAGGAAGGCAACAATACAGTGGAAGTACTGGCTTGGGATAATTTTGGAAATAAAGGGATTTATTCTTTCTCCCTAGAAGTGCAAAATAGTGAGCAATTGCAGGTGATTTCACATCAAATCTATCCCAATCCAAGCGATACAAATGCTTCCATTAGCTTTCAACATAATCGACCTCAGGAAACTTTGCAGGCGATTTGGACTGTTTATTCTCCCCAAGGCCAGGTACTATTTTCGGAAAAAAAACGTTTTGTAAATGCAGACGAACAAATCGTTGGCTGGATTTGGTTTTTTTTCCAAAGCAAAATGAAATATCCAGCGAAAGGAACTTATATTTACAACTTAACATTGCAATCGGAATCTTCACAAGAAGTGGATTCGGTAAGCGGAAAACTGGTGATTCAATGAACAAAAAAGCCATTTCAATAAAGCATTCTATTTTGACGCTAGTTTTTGTACTTGCAGGGCTTACCTCATTTGCGCAAAACAGTGTGATCATCTCAGGTCAAGATCCTAGCCGAAGAGTGATTACCACAGCAGTTCCTTTTTTAAATTTTGCTCCAGACTCTCGCCATTCGGCCATGGGTGATGTAGGGGTAGCAACCTCCCCCGACGCAAATTCATCCTATTGGAATGCAGGAAAGCTTGCCTTTATCAAGGATGATTACGGCTTTTCGCTTTCCTATTCTCCATGGCTTGGCAAACTGGTCAATGACATGTCCTTAAGCTACCTATCAGGCTACAAAAGAATAGATGAGAACTCTGCTTTTGGATTGGATCTCCGCTACTTCAATATGGGAGACATCTCCCTCACAGATGGAAGGGGAAATCCTATTGGAGAGTTTAATCCTCGAGATATCGCCATTGGAGGCTCTTATTCCAGAAGGTTATCTGCAAATTTAGGCTTAGGCATTTCAGCACGATTTATCCATTCCAACCTCTCTGGCAACATGTCCGCTTCTGGAGGCACCGAATCTCGTCCTGGGATAAGCGTAGGCACAGATATTGGACTTTACCATCAAAAACCAATTCTTGTTGGGCAAAAGGAAGGCGTTTGGTCTTGGGGACTAACCCTTTCGAACATTGGCCCAAAGATCACCTACAACAGTGCGGAAGATTTGGATTACATCCCAACAACTTTCCGAGTGGGTACCGCCTATAAAATTAATGTGAATACAACCAGTTCCTTGACTTTCGCTTTGGATGCCAACAAGTTGATGGTTCCCACTCCGCCTACCTACAAAACGAATTCTGACGGAACTCTAGCCACAGACGCAAGTGGCAATCTGATAATTAACGAAGGAAAAGATCCTAACAGACCGCTAATTTCTGGAATGTTTGGTTCCTTTAACGATGCTCCTGGAGGCTCACAAGAAGAGTTGAGTGAATTAACACTTTCTTTTGGAATGGAGTATTTGTATGCGAATAAGTTTGCACTCCGCACAGGCTATTTTTATGAAGATGACACCAAGGGTGGCCGTAGGTATTTTACAATGGGTGCGGGCTTTACCATGAAGCAACTTGGTTTAGACTTCTCTTATTTAGTCCCACAGGTTCAAAACCATCCGCTTGCTGAGACCCTCCGGTTTTCGCTCCGCTATTCAATCGCTTCCATTGCTGCTGCAAATTAATGGCTTTAGATCGCTCAAAAGCGCCTCAATTTTCTCTTCCTACTGAATTCGCATTGCCTGCTCCCCAGCAATTTCAGCTGGCTTGCGGAAGTAGTTTGTTTTATTTTCCCACACCAGGTATTGATGCAGTCAAGCTAGAAGTAATTGGCAACAGTTCCCGTTCACTTCTACCAAATAGCCAAGCGCTAATCCCCTCTTTTACGCTGCAGATGCTTCAAGAAGGCACGAGCAAATCTACTGCGCAACAGCTGGCAGAATTCTTTGATTTCCATGGAGCAGAAGTATACCCTACCTTAAGCTATACCCAGGAAGGGTTGAGTTTGCTGTGCATCAAAAAACACCTATTTACCCTGCTACCCACATATATCTCCCTTTTTACAGAGGCGGTATTTCCAGAAGAAAACCTGGAAAAAAGAAAGTCCCAGCGTAAACTTAGCCTTAAATTGGACCAAGAAAAGCCGAGTTCTCGAGCGGGACAGCTATTCAAAAAGGGATTGTTTGGGCCAATCCATCCCTTTGGTCAAGAGATCACAGAAGCACATGTTTCGGAAATTACACCAGCACTCCTTCAAGCCTATAACCAGGATCACCTGTGGAAAGATTGTAGTTTATTTCTTTCAGGAGACTTATCTACACATGAAATAGATCAGCTTCTAACTACTTTAAATCAGCTTCCTCTCAAACAGGGAGCAAAAAAACAAGGTTTAGCAGCGCCATTAGCTACTGCTTTGCTCTTAGAAGATCGCGCAGATGCGGTACAGAGCAGTATACGACTTGGGGCTTGGTCTATCCCAAAGTGTCACGCAGATTTCCCCGCCTTAGCGGTTTTCAATTCACTATTGGGTGGTTATTTTGGTTCGCGCCTGGTAAAAAATATTCGTGAAGATAAGGGGCATACCTACGGCATTCATTCTTCCTTGGTTGAATTAGACGATTACGCCTATTGGGTGATTGCTGCGGATGTGAAGAAAGCGCACCAGGAAGAAGTCTTTGAAGAGATCGAAAAAGAAATTCAAATTCTCCGTACCGAACTTTCCAGTCCAGAGGAGATCGAGATTTTGAGAAATTACCTAATTGGCCAATTGTTTACCAAATTCAGCTCTCCCTTTGACCTCATCGATCAATTTAAGAGTGTATACCATGCTGGACTAGATTTTAGTTACTATGAAAAGCGGTTTGACTACCTAAAAAAATTCACTGCAGAAGACCTTTTATCTATCGGAAACCGCTATTTTTCGAGTCCTGACCGGGTGCAAGTTCGCGTAGGCTAAAGGTGCAGTTGTAAGACTCTTCTAACTTAACCCAAAAGGTCTTTTAAATATCCCTCAGCTTTCAGGTGTTGGAATATCTCGATACAGGCCCAGGCATCCGTAGCCGCGTAGCGTAGCTGTTTTTCGGTGAGCTTATCTGCCTCCCAGTTGGATACTTGTTCGGCCTTAGAAATACGGATTTTCAAGACCATTCCACAGAGGTTCCGTACCCCTACATTGTGAAAACCTACTTTTTTGAGCTCATCATTCAAATCAAAAAATGATTGCGGGTAAAAGGAATCGCTTAGCTTTTTGAGGGCCTTGAGATCATCGAGGACCGCTGCTCCTACTTTAAGTACATTTTCTTTTTCCAGTAAGCTCCTTAGGGGAGGTGGAAATCCAATTTGATTGAGTCGGAAAACAAATGCTTGATTGGCGGTGGAAAGTTGAAGAAGGGACACATGATTGAACTCGCCCTTTCGAAAAGATGGCTTAGTCTCTGTATCAAATCCAATAATAGGCTGATTTTCTAAAAAATCTACTGCTGCCTCCACTTGATCAAGCTTATCAATAAGGTAAATTGGACCTTCAAACTGGCCCAAGGGCAACTCGATAATTTCTTCTTTACTAATACTGTATGGGATCATGCCAACTCTTCTTCCTTATCGTAATAGTTGATTCCAAGATTGAGATACCCATACAGAATAGTCATAATGGGACTGATGATGTTAAAAAAGCAATACGGAGCATATACGAGCGTAGCCACACCTAATACCGAGGCTTGAGTGGCTCCACAGGTATTCCACGGCACCAATACGGAAGTCACTGTAGCTGAATCTTCTAAGGTTCGGGAAAGATTTTCAGGTTTCAGCCCTCTTTTTTTATACACATCAGCAAACATCCTTCCAGGAACCAAAATAGCTAAATATTGATCTGAAGTGGTGATATTAAAGAAAACACAGGTGGCCGCTGTGGTAGCGATCAATGATCCAACCCGGTGTACTTTTCGAATGATGGCCTCAGCCAATACTTTGAGCATACCACTTTCTTCCATAATCCCTCCAAACACCATGGCGCAAACAATAAGCCAAATGGTATTGAGCATCCCTGCCATACCTTTCGTAATCAATAATTCATTGACTAGGGCATTATCAGTCACTATGCTGATTTTCCCATACATGGCCATCATCACTCCCTTAAATCCTAAATACGCGAATGAGCCCTCTTCACCCACCACGCGTGCAATGATCTGGGGTTGAAAAATCAAGGCAAACACCCCTCCCAACAAGGCCCCTACCAACAAGGCTGGCAAGGCCGGCACTTTTTTAATTATCATAATAATGACAATTGCAGGAACAAGAAATAACCAAGGAGTAAGTTTAAATGTGCTAGAAATGATAGCCGAAATAGTTTTTACATCTTCCACATTGCCTTCCGTCTTGTAGTTGAGTCCAATCACAAAAAATAAAATCAGTGTAATCAACATGGTAGGTGTAGTCGTCTTGGCCATGTGTCGGATGTGGGTAAATAAGTCCGTACCAGCCATCGCAGGAGCTAAATTGGTAGTATCGGATAATGGAGACATTTTATCTCCAAAGTAAGCCCCCGAAATAATGGCTCCTGCAATAATTCCTTCTTCAAATCCCAACGCTTTTCCTATTCCCAACAAGGCTACCCCTACTGTCGCTACCGTGGTCCAACTGCTACCCGTTGCTGTAGATACGATGGCACTGATAAAACAAGCCGCAAATAAAAACAAGGTTGGACTAAGCACTTGCAATCCATAATAAATCATCGCAGGCACAATACCACTAAGTAGCCAAGTCCCTGCCAAGGCTCCAATCAAAAATAAAATAAGAATACTGCTCATTGCTGAGCTGATACTTCGAACGACACCCTCTTGAAGCGCATCCCAGGTGTAACCCAATCTGAAAACAGCAATAGAACCTGCTACCGTGGCTGATAAAATCAAAACAATTTGATTGGAACCTGAAAGCCCATCGGTTCCAAATATTTCAATCGTCAGAACAAGGAGGATAATTAATAAAACCAGAGGGACAAGTGCTTCGAGCACCTTCGGGACTTTTGGTATTTTATTCATTCGATTGTAGTCGAGAGTTTACAAGTCATGAAGCTAAAGAAAAAAAATTAATTACAGGTCGGAAAGTAGTTCAGAAACCTCCTTACCTACTTGCCATCCAATGGCTACACCCATGCCTCCCATCCGAACTGCAACTGCTGTTTTCTTTCCAATCTTTTGAATAATGGGTAATTTTTTCGTGCCAAATGCCATGATTCCAGTCCACTCCATCTCCCATTCTACAGGTCTTCCCGGAAAAATCACCTCTTGAGCCAGCCGTTCTAAATGTGCTTTAATCGTAGGATTTACCTCAAATTCGGTGGTTTTCTCCTTTTCAAAATCTTTGTTTCGAGCTCCACCCAAAAGGAGTCGGCCCTCTACCTCTCTAAAATATACATATCCTCGATCCATATGAAAAGCTCCTTTCCAAGGAATCCCTCCGGCTATCGGCTTACTTAAAAGAATCAATCCTCTGCCCGGTTCCAATGGGGAGGAAGGCCATAATTTTTTGGTAAATGCATTGGTACAAATAGCTATGCGCGCTCCGAAAAACTCAAAAACATCCTTTTTGTCTCTTTTTTCTGCCAATACACTACCCTCTTCATGGTCCACTTCTACCACCGACAGACCCGTCAGAATCCGTACTCCAAGGCTAGAGGCCTTGGTCCAAAGTGCATTCAAATAAGCACCAGGATCCAACTCCCCCTCAAAACGATTTTTGACTACTGCCTTCACTGTTTCGGAAAATCCAAATTTATGTGGGTCTTTTACTAGCGAAAAAACCTCTTTCTTGAATAATTTCTTAAGGAGCTGATTGATATCTGAAAGTTGTTCCAATGCCTCAAGCTGTTCCTCACCTATAATTTCATAACCATTACGATGCTGGTAGCGCAATGCTTGATCTCCAAACTGTTTCCGAATCTGTTTTAAACCAGAATATCTCTTCTCAACCAAGTGAAGCACCTCATCAGGGGTCATGGTCCAAAAATCATCTAGAATTTCTGTTAAACTGCCAAAACAGGCAAAGCCTGCATTTTTGGTACTTGCTCCTGAAGGAAATACTCCTTGGTCTACCACAAGCACCTTTGCTTTTTTATGTTCGTTTTTAAAATGAATTGCAGCGGATAGTCCCGTAAAACCGGCTCCTACAACGATTAAATCGTAGTGCAAAAAATTTTTTTGCTCCCAAAAACTTAACATAGACAGTGAGAATTTACTTTTTAAACTAGGTTCGTTAACTTGTAACTCCAAGAACCGCATTTTAACCCAATAATCCATGAGAAATATTGATTCCCTACTCCTAGAATATGGCGAAAGCCATCAAAATAAAACCAACAAATTAATTCACTGGTTTTGTGTTCCTGCAATCTTTTTTAGTGTGGTGGGCCTTGTATTTAGCATTCCAAGTGGGATTTTAGCAGACCAACTTCCCTTTTTAGGAGATTATGCCAATTGGGCAACACTGACCCTAGTCCTGATGTTGTTCTATTACATTTCTTTATCTCCTGCACTGACGCTAGGCATGTTGCTTTTTTCTACCTGCTGTTTGATTTTGGCTAATTACCTAGCGGTAACTTTCCCCGGCATGTTGGTGTACATTAGCTTAGCTGTATTTGTATTGGCATGGATCGTTCAATTCTATGGACACAAGATTGAAGGTAAAAAACCATCCTTTTTAAAAGATGTTCAGTTTTTGATGATTGGCCCAGCTTGGCTGATGCATTTTATCTACAAAAAAATAGGAATAGGCTATTAATTCCCGGATAGCCACTTCAAGAAACTTTATTTGGCAAAAATCTCCCTTGCTCGAGCCAATGCAGCTTGGTTGGATTGGGTTTGGATGGTGGCAACAATGGAATGCTTTCCCTTTGCAGTTAGCCTCCAATTGAGCGAAGCACGCTGCATACTGCCAGAAATTTCAGAAGCTTGTTCGGTAGAAAGTTTCCCAGGAGTATATTCAAATTCAATTTTTTCTACTTCAAAGGGCATAGACTCCGACATGTAATTAAAGAGAACTTCGTTATGGATAGTTTGCATCATGTCCCAATTGACATAGATATTTTTGAGAGGGGTAATGATTTTTTCTAAGATTTTGGAAGAGGCGGAATTAGAGATTTAAGGCGATTTTTCTGAATCCCGAAGATATCGGATAAACCCGTATCCATTGCTTTCATTTTCGGATTGGAAGGAAGCTCCACATTCGGTGTAATGTATGGGAACGTTGCGCTCATGCGCAAGGCAGTGAGAAAACGTAAATTACCGGGGTCCTGGTGTGCAAAAACCTCATAAAGTCAATGGATTGTTTTTTTTCTTGTGGCAAGGGGCTAATAAGGGCACTACTTCCAAAAAATGATAAGGAATATGGAGACACAACCAATTTTCTACCGTCATTGACTACCCAGGTGGTCAATAGTGAAATATTTTTCTAAGTTTCCACAGCACTTTGGAAGAGATACGGTAGATTCAAACCTTTAAACTAACAAAAAATGAGAATTTGGTTTTTATGTAAAGTAAAGTACGCGAAAGAAACTGAAGAGGGTCTTTTGAAAAGTATTTCTGAGCAATATCTGGTGGATGCGGTGTCTTTTACCGAAGCAGAAGCAATCCTTTATGACCGATTGGGATCACAGATTCGTGGAGATTTTCAAGTGAGTGGTATCAGCAAGAGCAACATCGTGGATGTGTTTTTTTACGATGATGCAGACATCTGGTACAAATGCAAGGTGACCTACTTGATCGCAGATGGGGACAATGGGAAGGAAAAAAAGGTGACCCAATACATGATTGTAACAGCAGAAGATGTAAAGCAAGCCTACGATCGAATCCAAGAAAGTCTAAACAACATGCTGGTGAGCTTCCGGGTACCTGACATTACCGAAAGCTCCATTCTAGAAGTTTTTCCTTTTGAAAAACCCGAAGTGAGCCCAGACTTACCTTCAGGAAATCTCAAGCCTGTCAACCAAGAGTTGGAGGATTAAAAAAAATCGGTCCGCAGAATTGCGGGTCGATTTTTTTTAGCTCAGCTCAGCAAAGCCTTGCTTGGCAACGACAAAAGCTATCAAGTCATCTACAGGGACCTCCGCACGCTGTGCAGCATCATCAATATCCTCCCGGCTTACTTGTGCGGCAAAGGTTTTGTCTTTCAGTCTTTTTTTGACACCCTTCACCTCCATTCCGGCATACCCTTCAGGACGCATCAACGAGTAGGCATGTACCAACCCACTCAATTCGTCAAAGGCATAGAGCATTTTATCCATCGCCGTGCGTGGCTCCACCCCAAAATAACGGGGACCATGACAGGCTATTGCCCGAATGATTTCAGGATCTATGGACCTAGTCTCGAGCTCTTCAATAATTTTTCGACAATGCTGATCCGGCCATTGGTCCCAATCGGCATCGTGAAGTAATCCTGCCAAGTGCCACTTGTGGGCTTCGGAAGCAGCCATTCCCTCTTGCAAGGCATACTCCTTCATGAGATGCCCTACTTGTTTCATGTGCACTTTCAAGCGCTCATTCAGTACCCATTCATTTAAAAGGGTATGGGCTTCCTCCAAGGTAAGGACCTTGTCTTTGTTGATTGGATCTCCAAACTCCTGACGGTTCAGATTCAAGGATGGGCTTTGCATAGCTTTTTTCTGAGTGTTATTTACTTCGAAATGCGGTATAGATGGCTCAAGTTTGTCAAGAACCTAGGAATCTAGACTCCTCTAATTTTCCATTTTGCTTTGACATAGCCCCAAATCACTTTGGGGCTTAGGGCTTTTTTCCGCGAGATGCCTCCATCATGTCCCACATTTCTTGGGGTATCATCTCCAAATTATTAAACTCCCCTGCCCCTTTCAGCCATTCTCCTCCATCAATGGTGATGACATCCCCATTGACATAAGCAGAAAAATCTGAAATCAGGTAGGCTGCCAAGTTGGCCAACTCCTGGTGCACACCCACTCTTCCGACAGGGACCTTCTTTGCAGGGTCAAATTTCTTGACCAAATCACCTGGGAGTAGTCTACTCCATGCGCCTTCGGTAGGGAATGGTCCTGGTGCAATGGCATTGGACCGGATTCCGTACTTGGCCCATTCCACAGCCAGCGAACGAGTAAGTGCCAAAACACCAGCCTTTGCAGCCGCAGAGGGAACTACATACCCTGACCCAGTCCATGCATAGGTGGTGACAATATTTAAAAATACTCCAGGCTGCTTTTCCGCAATCCAATGCTTGCCAGCAGTTAGCGTAACCTGCGAGGTGCCCTTGAGTACAATATCTAGGACCGTATTGAAAGCATTGGCGGAAAGTCGCTCGGTAGGACTGATGAAATTACCCGCCGCATTATTCAATACCCCATGAATTTGTCCAAATTCAGCGATACACTTGGCCCACATGGCTTCCACTTGATCAATCTCTCTCACATCACAAACGACAGGAATCACCTTACCTCCAGATTTGGCCATCATCTCTTTGGCTGTTTCTTCCAAAACCTCCAGCTTACGAGAGGTAATCACTAGGTTGGCACCCAACTCCAAGAAATACTCCCCCATGGCCCGGCCTAAGCCTGTACCGCCACCGGTAATCAAGATATTTTTCCCTTTCAACGATCCTTCTCGGAGCATTCCTTCGGTATAGTTCATAGTCTTTAGCTTAATTTTTTTTCAATATACCATCCCTTTGGAAGATTTGAAAAGAAAAAAGAGCTCAGATCGAGCTCCTTTTTTAAATCTTTTAAGAAGAGAATTAACCTGCAAGTCCTTAGTAGCGATAGTACTCCGGCTTAAACGGTCCCTTCACCTCCACGCCGATGTACTGCGCTTGGTCTTGAGAAAGGGTGTCGAGCTGTACGCCCAACTTGGCCAAGTGCAAGAAGGCTACCTTCTCGTCCAAGTGCTTGGGTAGTACATACACTCCAGGGGTGTAGTTCTTGTAGTTGGCCCACAACTCTAGCTGTGCCAAGGTCTGGTTGGTGAAGGAGTTAGACATCACAAAGGATGGGTGACCCGTAGCGCAACCCAAGTTTACCAAACGGCCTTCGGCCAACACGATGATTTCCTTGCCATCTACTTCGTACAAGTCTACCTGTGGCTTGATCACGTTTTTCGTGTGACCGTAGTTGTCGTTCAACCAAGCCATGTCGATCTCGTTGTCAAAGTGGCCAATGTTACATACAATTGCCTTGTCCTTCATTGCTTTGAAGTGTGCACCAGAGATGATGTCTTTGTTTCCAGTAGCAGTCACCACGATGTCAGCTTCCTGGATCGCATCGGCCATCTTCTTTACTGCAAAGCCATCCATAGCTGCCTGAAGTGCACAGATCGGGTCAATTTCAGTGATGATAACACGAGCACCTGCACCTTTGAGTGAAGCAGCAGAGCCTTTTCCTACGTCACCGTAGCCAGCAACTACTGCCACTTTTCCGGCCATCATCACATCAGTAGCACGACGGATCGCATCTACTAGAGATTCCTTACAGCCGTACTTGTTGTCAAACTTGGATTTGGTTACCGAGTCATTCACGTTGATGGCAGGCATAGGTAGTGTGCCGTTTTTCATACGCTCGTACAGACGGTGTACCCCAGTGGTAGTTTCTTCAGATAGACCTCTGATTCCTGCCACTAAGTCAGGGTACTGGTCTAGCACCATGTTGGTCAAGTCACCGCCATCATCTAAGATCATGTTGAGGGGCTGCTG
>SXYU01000209.1 GCA_005788235.1 Cytophagales bacterium | reverse complement strand
TAATCCATCCTTCAAATCCCAATTTATACTTGTCTTGACCTCGGTCATCGAGGTAGAGTTTGGACGCTTTCCAACTATTCTGTATGTTGTTGAATCCATAGCCAGCAGGAATAGTATTGTGTACAATCAAGCAGCCTAAGGCACCTTGGCGTACTGCCTCCTCGTATTTGTAGGTCCAGCGACCGTAATAAGTCATTGTATTCCCTTTAAAAAAAGTTGAATCCTCGCTTCCAAAGCCAGGATCGTTGATCATCACCACCACAATTTTACCCTTCACATCCAAATTCTTGTAATCATCCCAGCCATATTCAGGAGCAACAATGCCAAAGCCCGCAAAGACTACTTCTGCATCTTGAATGCGAACTACGGAATCGGTACGCTGGGTCCAGATCACAAAGTCTTTCAAGCCTTCCCCCACGATTGATCCATTTACGCCCTTAAACTCCATGGATTGTTCGGGATAAGTGATGATGGAAACCATGGGTACCTCTTGAAAATAAGAATCTCCATTGCCCGGCTCAAGTCCCATTTCCTTGAATTTACCTTCCAAGAATGAGGTGGTGAGCTGCTCTCCTTCGGTAAAAGGCATGCGCCCCATAAATTCATCGGAGGAAAGGGTAATCAAATTAGGCTCCAAATCGGACACCTGAAATTGATATGTCTCAGACTTAGAGGAGCAAGAAGCCAAGCATCCTGTAAGCACTAGTAAGGCAAGGAAATTTTTCATAGATGGTGGGGAAAATTGATCAAACGAATGCACCAAGTTAAAACATTTAGTGGGTGATTTTCTGATCTATACCCCCATTTTACAAACCGCTACTTGCAATGCCTGAATTTTGCTTTACCTTTGTGTCCGGCGGCACGACCAGCTCCTGCTGAATCCCCCAGGTCCGGAAGGAAGCAAGGGTAGGCGGTTGTAGCGGTGCGATGCCGCCTCTTTTTTTTGTGGTAGCCCAAATTCAAACCCTACTTTCGCTACCTTATCCTAATTAATCTTCTAACTTTGTCTATTGAGCTTTGCCATTTTTTCTGGTAAGGTAAACTGCTTTTATAACCAAACCCTATATCCATGAAATTCTTTATCGATACCGCCAATCTTGACGAAATCCGAGAAGCACATGACCTCGGCGTATTGGATGGCGTGACTACCAATCCTTCCTTAATGGCCAAAGAGGGAATTACCGGAGAGGCAAATATCAAAGCACATTACAAAGCAATTTGCAAAATTGTGAATGACAAAGTAAGTGCTGAGGTCATTGCCACCGACTACGAAGGCATGGTGCGCGAAGGAAAAGAGCTCGCTAAGTTAGATGACAAAATAGTTGTTAAAATCCCCATGATTCGTGACGGCGTCAAAGCCATACGTTACTTCCATAGCGAAGGAATTCGCACCAATTGTACCCTCATATTTTCTTCAGGTCAGGCCCTTTTGGCGGCCAAAGCTGGTGCATCCTACGTATCTCCCTTTATTGGTCGCCTAGATGATATTGCATTTGATGGGCTAGACCTTATTGCACAGATTGTACACATCTACCAAAATTTCGGCTACGAAACTGAGGTGCTCGCGGCATCTGTTCGGCACACCATGCACCTGATCAAATGTGCTGAATTGGGAGCAGATGTAGTGACTTGTCCCCTCAAAGTGATCACCGGATTGTTAAAGCACCCGCTGACCGACTCAGGACTTGCACAGTTTCTTGCGGACCACGCCAAAGCAGCAAGTAAGTAAGCATCGATCACCATTCACTAGCCACGCTGCCATGTACATCATCAAAGTCAAAGGAAAAGCAAAAATTCCCGATTACATTCAAGTTCGAGATGCAAATTTTGTACTTGTTGCCTACTTCAGAGCAGATCGTCCCATGAAAAGCGTGGAAAAATTTGGATTGGAAGGCAAGGAAGAACAGCTGGAGGAGTTAATTAAATCCCTCCCATTTGGGAAACTTCAAAAACTAGAACTCTAAATCCATGGATTTCAGTACACTCCCTGTGTTGTCCATGACACAGGCCACCATCTTCCAAGGAGAAAATCCCGTCCTCAGTGACGTCACCTTCTCCGTGGAGCAACATGAGTTTGTATTCTTAATCGGTCGAACAGGAAGCGGCAAAAGCTCCCTATTGAAAACACTGTATGCAGACCTCCCACTAAAATCAGGTCTTGGCGAGGTAGTAGGCTACTCTCTTTCCGAAATAAAAAATAAAGAAGTTCCCTTCCTTAGAAGAAAAATAGGCATCATATTTCAAGATTTTCAGCTTTTTACAGACCGCTCTGTCCATGAAAATCTATCCTTTGTACTTAAGGCAACTGGCTGGACTGATCCAATTTTGATTAAGGAACGAATTGGAGAAGTCCTACTTCAGGTAGGCCTGGTAGAAGCACTTACTAAAATGCCGCACCAGCTATCAGGAGGTGAACAACAACGCGTAGTCATTGCCAGAGCTCTATTGAATAATCCGTCCATTTTACTAGCAGATGAACCCACAGGAAACCTAGATCCTGATGTGGCGGATGGAATTTTCAAATTATTTCAGGACATCAACAAAAAAGGTACAGCCATCCTGATGGCAACTCACAATCACGAACTGCTCAGGAAATACCCCTACCGGGTGTTGAAATGCGAAAAAGGAAAGTTGCTAGACAGCACCATGGACGACATCTCTTTCGGTTCCACCTTTTAAAAT
>SXYU01000208.1 GCA_005788235.1 Cytophagales bacterium | reverse complement strand
TGTTTCAAACATGGAGTCAGCTCTCAACAAGAAACTAAAATCTCCATCAGCCTCGAGGTGATGGGAGATACCGTATTTTTTGAGACGAAAAATACCATTTTCCCCATTCCTCTTGAAAGTCCTGAAGCCCAAGAAAATGGAATTGGACTTGTCAATACCCAAAGGCGCTTGGCCTTGCTTTATCCCGATAAACATCGGCTTAAATTGGGTATAGAGGATGCTACGGGACAATACGGGGTACAGCTGACCATCAATTTGGCATGAAGATCTCTTGCATAGCCATCGATGACGAGCCTTTGGCGCTTGATTTACTGAGCAAGTTTATCAGACAAACTCCTTTTTTGGAGCTTTTAGGTGGGTTTTCGAATGCCATCGAAGCACTAAGCTACATCAATCAAAATAAGGCCGATTTGATTTTCATGGACATTCAGATGCCTGATCTTTCGGGTATGGAGCTCGCAAGAATATTGGATGGTAAAAAAAATTCAGGAACTACCCGAGTGATTTTTTGCACGGCTTACCACCAATTTGCTTTGGAAGGCTATAAAGTAGATGCTTTGGACTACCTACTCAAACCGTACAGCTACGAAGATTTTTTGACCGCTGCCACCAAGGCCTATCAGTATTTTGGGAGGGTAGGACAGTCCATTCCGCCCAGCCTACCCGCAAACCCAAGCCCTTCCGCTGACTTTATTTTCTTGAAGGTAGAATACCAACTTTTGAAAGTGATACTAAAGGACATCAGCCACATTGAAGGCTATAAGGACTACGTAAAGGTGCACTTGAAGTCCAAAAATCATCCTTTGCTATCGCTTACTTCCATGAAGAATATGGAAGAGCTACTCCCTAAAGATCGGTTTATGCGGGTGCATCGCTCCTTTATCGTATCACTGGATCACATCGACTCCATTTCCAAAAATGTAATTCACATTGGAACCCAACACATCACCGTGGGTGACTTGTACAAAGAGCAGTTTACCGAATTTGTTAGTCGTTGGACCAGTTGATTGGAGTGATCCTGATTTTGATCCTAGAGCAAGTCTTGAAAATCGCCCAACCCATCTCGTAGACAGAGCACTTCTCCCCCTGTGCAATCCAATACCGTGGACGGGATCAATCCCCCATAGCCTCCATCGATAACTAAATCCACCTCGTGTTGGTATTTTTCAAAAATAAGCTCTGGGTCGGTGATGTACTCCAAGGGATCTTCGTCGCCATGGGGCAGGGAAGAGGATAAAATTGGGTGCCCCAAGGCCTCCACAATCGCGCGGGGAGTCTTGTGATTGGGTACACGGATTCCTACCGTTTTTTTCTGGCTATGGAGCAGTTTAGGTACTTGAGAATTGGCTTCCAAAATAAAGGTAAAGGGTCCTGGAAGCCCTTTTTTCATCATTTTAAACACAGGTTTGGAAATCACACGGGTGTATTGGGCCAAGTGGCTGAGATCGGCGCAGACGATGGAAAAATTATGCTTTTTGGGATTGATGCCTTTGATTCTACAGATTTTTTCGATGGCGCGTGCTTGGGTGATGTCGCAGCCCAACGCATAGACCGTGTCTGTAGGAAAAATGAAGACACCCCCACTTTGGAGCACCTCTACCACCTGTTTAATTCGCCTTGGGTCTAGGTTTTCTTCGTACAATCGGATGTATTCCGCCATGATTTTTAGGTTAATCCCAAGAAAGAATCCCAGTGCTCCCTCAATTCCTCAACAATCGGGAGATCTGCGGGTGCCCAATCCAAAGATAAGAGGTCTTGTCGCGCCAACCACTGACATTGCGCATGTTCGGCGAGCTGCAAAGTTCCCGTTTCCCAAGTAGCAAGAAAAGGAATAAGCTGAATAGACTTGTCTGGGTAGGCATGCAGCACCGGTGTCAAGGGCCTACAAATCTGAATACCAATGGACAGCTCCTCCCAAATCTCCCGAATCAAGCAAGCCGCAGGACTTTCTTCGAATTCTACTTTTCCACCAGGAAACTCCCATAATCCGGGCAAGTCCATCGTCTCGGAGCGCTGGGTGGCCAAAACTTTCCCTTGGTGCAACAGTACAAGACAAGATACGGGGATGGTTTTCACAGCAAAAAACGAATGGGGAAAGGTACGCGAAATAAATTAGGTAAAAATTCGCTCCCCATCCACCTACTTTCCTAGGATTTTGACTGCGAAGCCATTATTTCACTAAGTAATGAGCGATATCGACTAAAGATAATTGTCTATCTGATTATCCACTTTTTCACCACTACCCAGAAAAAAAAGGGTTGAAGTTCAATTAGGTGAGCTGTGGACCGTTGACTGCCTGTGGGCCGTGGTCCATGGTCTGTCAACGATTATCCGCAGTTTAAATTAGGCATGCTGAGCTACTGGCATGATTGCGGATAATCATTATTTTCTATTTTTGTTGCTATGCTACTCGAAAAACGCAAAAAATTCATGCTTGTCTTCCTGATCGCAGGATCAGTATTGGCCATATCCCTTACATTTTATTTCTATCAGGTTTTTTTCGTTGCCAACACCCTAGTAGAATCCGACAAGCCCTACCTACTCAAAATCCCCTCCAATTCTGTGTATAAAAATGTGATGGACCGGCTTTACGAAGAGCGAGTGATAAATGACGCTTTAAGTTTTGGCTTTGTCGCAAAAATCCTTGGTTACCAAGATGCGGTCAAACCCGGACTGTATACGATTGAACCAAAAATGAATAACCTTCAGTTGGTACGGATGCTGAGATCCGGTCAACAAACTCCCGTACGTGTCACCTTCAATACGGTACGAACTCAAGAAGATTTGGCTGAAAAAATCAGTGCAAACCTTGAAGTAAGTAAGGAACAGTTTCTTGAGCTCCTGCAGGACTCTGTTTACATCCGCAAGTTTGGATTTGAAGAAGAGACCGTCATGAGCATGTTCATTCCCAATAC
>SXYU01000023.1 GCA_005788235.1 Cytophagales bacterium | reverse complement strand
GGGAAGACCTTGGCTTTTCTTCTGCCACTGCTTATGCGACTCGATCCCGCATGTGAGGAGGTTCAACTTTTAATTTTGGTTCCTTCCCGGGAGCTGGCCATCCAAATCGAGCAGGTAGTTCGGAAGATGGGAACAGGCTTTAAAGTAAATGCCGTCTACGGAGGGAGAGCAGGCTCAAAGGACCGGATGGAAATCAAACACCGCCCTGCAGTGCTCGTCGGCACTCCGGGACGAGTGGCTGACCACCTGAGAAGAGGAGCCTTTGACACCACCTATATTCAGAGCCTGGTCTTAGATGAATTTGACAAATCCCTAGAGATAGGCTTTGAAGGAGAAATGCGAGACATCCTCCAGGCGCTGCCACGAGTGGGCCGAAAAATTCTAACCTCAGCCACACAAGGGGTGGAAATTCCCGGTTTCGTAGGACTAAAATCTCCACAAATCCTAGATTTCCTTGGTGATAAAATTTCCCATCTCCAAGTCAAAAAGGTATTTTGCCCTACCAAAGATAGGCTCGAAACCCTCGGACAATTACTCGGTCAGCTGGGGTCGAAGAATGGCATCATCTTTTGCAATTTCAAGGACTCCATCCAACGGGTAAGTGAATTCCTAAGCGAAAAAGGCATTTCCCATGGAATTTTTTTTGGAGGTATGGAGCAGATTGATCGGGAACGATCCCTAATCAAATTTAGAAATGGTACTTACCCACTACTCCTTGCTACAGACTTGGCCGCACGAGGAATTGATGTACCAGAGCTCGACTTCATCATCCACTACCATCTCCCTCTCCGAGCAGAGGAGTTTATCCATCGAAATGGGCGTACGGCACGGATGAATAGCCAAGGAACTGCCTACATCTTGCAGTACGAAAAAGAATCCCTTCCTGATTTTGCAGGAAAGCCGGAACTTGAAAAATTGCTTCCCTCCACCCTACCCGTTGCCTCGCCTTGGAGCACCTTACTGATTTCAGGAGGAAGAAAGGATAAAATTTCGAAGGGGGATATTGCAGGCTTCTTTTTTAAACAAGGGGGGATCCATGCAGCCGAACTTGGAACAATTGAACTGAAGGTCGATTGTGCTTTTGTTGCGGTAAAATCAGCTGTTCTAGAGCAGGTTCTGCCCAAGGTCAACAATCAAAAACTAAAAGAGAAAAAGGTTAGGATAACGCTTATTTAGTCGATTTAATGGGTAATCCAACCCTTGAGGCTCCAGAAAAAAGGTGCTGCGGATTTGATTTTTTATGTCTAATTTGGTGTAATTCAAAAACTTCCATTCTTAGACTCCAAATTCACCCAAATGGTCTTCAATAAATCTCTTTTTGTCGTCCTCTGCCTATTTACATTCTCCTGTAGCCAAAAGGCCCGGGAAATAGACTATACAGACTGGTCCCATTATGGCGGGCCTGAAGATGGTTCGAGGTATTCGGCATTGACCCAAATCAACAAAGAAAACGTATCTCAACTCCAAGTAGCATGGACTTACCACACCGGTGACGCCACGGAGCGAAGTCAGATTCAATGCCAACCCATCCTCGTGGGCGACCTGCTTTACGGCACCACGCCCAAACTGGATGTTTTTGCACTGAATGCGGCTACAGGAGAGGAGATTTGGCGTTTTGATCCGTTTATGGTGTTGGGAGGTGAGAATTCCTGGGCAGGTACCAACCGTGGGGTGAGCTATTGGGCGGAGGGGAATGAAAAGCGTATATTATTTACAGCTGGCAACTGGTTGATGGCACTAAATGCCGGTACAGGGGAGCCAATCTTGACTTTTGGGGATCAAGGAAAAGTGGATCTTCGGAAAGGTCTAGATACCGACTTGGAAGATTTTCTGATTGTATCCAATTCTCCCGGAGTTGTTTTTGAAGACAAATTGATTCTGGGAATGCGTCTGTCTGAGGGACTAGATGCAGCACCCGGACATATCCGAGCTTACAATGTAAAAACTGGGAAGCGGGAATGGATTTTCCATACCATCCCACAAGCCGGTGAGGAGGGCTATGAAACCTGGGACCCGAAATACATCCCGAATATGGGCGGAGCCAACAACTGGGCAGGAATGACCGTGGATTATGCTAGGGGGATCATTTTTGTGCCGACTGGTTCGGCCACCTATGATTTTTGGGGTGGCTACCGAAATGGAGACAATCTGTATGCCAACTCACTTTTGGCTCTTGATGCCCAGACAGGAAAGCGAATCTGGCATTTTCAGGCAGTTCACCACGACGTGTGGGACAGAGATTTTCCAGCCAATCCCAATCTGATCCGAATCCAAAAAGATGGGAAATGGATCGATGCTGTGGCACAAATTTCCAAACAAGGTTATACCTACGTTTTTGATCGGGAAACTGGAAAACCTGTCTGGCCAATCGTTGAAACTCCCATTAGCCAAACCCAAATGCCAGGGGAGGTAAGTTCGAAAACCCAACCCATCCCCTCCTTGCCTGAACCGTTTATGAACTTGGTTTATGAGGAAAAAAACATTCTAAATTTAAGCCCTGAATGGGAAACAGATATCCGTAGCCAGCTTTCAAATGCCATTTTTGGGGACACCTGGGCACCTCCACATCCGGAAAAGTCACTCGTGCTTTTTCCAGGGATGGATGGAGGGGGAGAATGGGGAGGCGCTTCCTTTGATCCCGAATCACAAACACTTTTTGTCAATGCCAATCAAGTTCCTTGGCTTATCGAAATGACTCCAAATGCCAGCTTTGGTAAGGTGGGGCAATCCATTTACACCAATTACTGTGGCAGTTGTCATGGCTTGGACAGAAAGGGCAATCCCCCTTCCATTCCAAGTTTGATCGATTTGAAAGAAACCTATTCTGCTGAATCGCTCAGTCTACTCCTACAAAAAGGACAGGGCGCTATGCCTTCATTTTCGCATATTTCAGCAGAGGAAAGAGGGATTTTAGTGGATTACCTGCTAGGTAAAGCCGATGAAGAAAACAAAAAAGAACTGGAAACCCAAAACTCCAAACTCTACCCCCGCTACTACATGAAGGGATACAAACGGCTGACCACCAAACAGGGAATTTATGGTTCCAATCCTCCTTGGGGACTACTGACTGCCATCGATATGAAGACAGGCTTGAAAAAATGGCAAATTCCTCTAGGGTCTATCGATTCGTTAAAGGCACAAGGAATGGAAAATACGGGCATCGAAAATTACGGAGGACCTGTGGTTACCGCAGGTGGCCTCGTCTTTATCGCAGCCACGAAGGATGAAAAAATCCGAGCTTTTGATAAAGAGACTGGCAAACTCCTTTGGGAAGCACAGCTTCCAGCTGCAGGACATGCTACTCCAGCAGTGTATGAAAGAAATGGAAAACAATTCCTTGTTATCGCTTGTGGAGGTGGGAAAGGGACCAAAAGCGGAGATGCTTATGTGGCTTTTGCCTTACCGGACTAAGCTATGGACATGCGATTGGAATCACCTCCTCTACTTGGTATACTAAAAAATCCCTCGGCTTGGGCCGAGGGATTCATTTTTAAGGGTTACTTGATGGAATGTCTTGTGCGAAATCTAAGTTCAAACCATCAAAACACTCTCTCTTCTAAGTGATCTCCCAACTTTAATCTAGGCACGCCTTTTTCCATCCACGATGGGGCAGGCATCCCTTTGAGGTGGTGATCAAAGAATTCCAGCATGCGCACCGCATAGTCTTTTCGGTTTTCTAGTTTGCCGAGCCCATGGTTTTCACCTAGGTACTGCACCAAGATTACTGGCTTTTTCAGCCTGCGTAAGGCATTGTAAAACTCAATTCCTTGGGTGAAGTCCACGGCACCATCCTTGTCATTGTGCAGCATCAGCAGGGGTGTCTGCACATTTTTCACCTGATATATAGGGCTGTTGCGCTCGTAGGCATCCCAATTTTCCCAAGGCCCTCCCAAAAATCTTCCTTGAGAGGATTCAAAAATAGACATATTGGCTGACCCAGTGTTCCAGTAGATGAGATCATACATAGAAATCATGTTGGTTAATGGGGCACCTGCTGCTGCAGCTTTGAATCGGCTGGTTTGGGTGATTAAAAAGGAGGTCTGGTACCCTCCCCAGCTGTGGCCATGCAAACCCATTTTATTGGCATCAATCACACCTGTTTTTAGCGCAGCATCCACTGCAGGGAGGACAGCCCAGAATGCCGACATCCCGGGATCATCCAATTTGTACACAATGTCTGGGGTCAGCACTGCATAGCCGTTGCTCGTGTAAACGCTAGGATTCCAACCAGTTCCACTGTAGGCTGGATTGGACCAGTTGTGTAGGTTCTGAGAGAGCTTTTCGTAATAATAAATCACAGTTGGGTAATTTTTACCTTCCACATAGCCTGCAGGGAGATACAGAGCCGCTTGCAGAGAATCTCCTTTGGCAGTGACGTAGTCGATCAATTTTACTCCAGCTGACCAAGTAAATTTTCCGGCATCTGGCGCATTTTCGGTGACCTGTTTGGCATTGCTCAAGCTTGCATCTCCTAGGTACACTTGCGGAGGTTGGTTAAACTTCTCTTTGGTGAAGGTAAACACTTGGGCCTTTTTTGCCTTAACTAGGCCTTGGATAGTTGCATCTTCCCAAAGTAAGACCTTCAGGCCAGGGGCAAGACCAGTTTTAGAAGGGGAAAGGGTACCGATTCCACTTTTCTTAGTTCGCTCTCCATAAAGGCGGATGTAGACTGGCTTAGTTAGGTCTATCCCTTTTTCGTCCGGATCCAAATTGACCCGGTACTGGTAGCGAATGTGCTGGGTTTTGCCATTTTGAGTGAGGTTGATTGGTGCTTCTTTACTTGATAATGGAATCTGCCAAATATCCCATCCATCGCGGATCAATACATACTTACTATCAGAACTCCAGCCGAGAGGATTGTAAAGTGGCTTAGCGAGGTTTCGATCATCCTCCACATCCACTACAGACAGAGGAAGCTTTTCCGTTAAGTTACTGTGTGTTTTTAATTGAATATCGTAAGCAAAAAAGTGCCCATCCTTTCCATAGAGTAATTTTTTACCATCGGTAGAAGAACGAGGCATGGAGGCAAATGTGGGTTGGTAAAATTTCTCCAAAAGCAAGGTCTTTACTCCTGTAGCCAAATCAACCAGGTAATAATCGAGGTAAGACTGTCCGTTGAGGTTGTTGTCCAATTCATAAGCTCGCTGATCTGAACCTAAGGCAAATCGCTGCTGTGGCAAAAGATTGAGCTCCCGGAGACTACTGTCTTGCAGCGCTAAGTGTATTTTGTTGGCCGGGTTGTACACCGCCCAGAAACTCGCATTTTTATCCATTCCTTCCATCACCTGCTGTCGAGACTGAAGGCGGTCATCTTCCCAGTGCCAAATGGTCATTTCAGGCTTCTTGGCATCTAAGGCCTTCTTCTCAGGAGCGGTGCCTGTATTGAGTTTGGCAATCGCTTTTTGAAGATCGGAAACCGACTTAATGGTGGAATCTGACTTGATTTTTTGAAGAGACAGCACTTCAGCCTGTCGGAGAGAATCTCGGTTGTGGTCCTGCTTGGTCTTGACTTTATCTACCAAAACCAGGGGATGAATACCGTAGAAGATGCGTGTCAGGTCATCCGACCACATCGGGCGTTTGTTGGGGCTAATCGTATAGTTTGGATCAAATCCAAGACTGTCTGAAGTGGGATCGTAAAGTGTTACTTGCGGACTAGAAAGGTTTTTTACACCAAGTACTGCTCCTTTTTCCTGGGTATACTTCTTATCCTTTTTAAATTTGAGTGCTGCAAATCCATCCCCTTTTTCCGTCCAGTTGAGGCTTTGGTAGCCTGCCTCATCCGAGTCCAACACTTGGATAGCGTTCGTTGCGAGCTGCAAAAGGTAAAGTCCATTACCCTGGGAGTTGGCCGCATCGACGGTGTAGGCAAGGTGACTGCCTTTCTTATTTACCGCATGTTCTCGGACATTTCCCAGGTTTTGGGACTTGCCTGTAGCCAGGTGATAGATTAGAAGGTCTGATCCTTTGCCCTCCCCAGTTCCTTCCTTGGGAAGGGACATGACAAGGTGACTTGCAGCTTCTCCATTGAAGTAAAATCCACCAATTCCTTCAAAGGTCTTTTTGACATTGGAAGCCAATTGAATCAGGTGAAGTTTCTCTTTAAGGGGCTTTCCATTCGCTTTTTCGTTGGCCTGCTTCTCCGTGAATTTGGAAAATTCCTTGAAGGCAATCCATTGGCTGTTGTCGCTAAATTCAAAGCTGACAAAGCTAGCGGCACCTAGTGGAAAAGTTTTTTTGCTTCTAGGATCGGCTACTTTCTGGAGAATCAATTCTCCGTCGGTTTCGATACCCGTCAGAACATAGGCCATCCATTGCCCATCGGGGGACAGCTTGTAGCCAGAGTTGGGCATGGATTTCCAAGTGGCCACATCCTTCCAGGACATGGGATGGGAATCTTGGGCTTGAGCCTGGCTTAGTGTGGCGCAAGCAAATGCCAAAAAGAGGAACAGGTGTTTTTTCATAGTGCTGGTCTTCAATAAAAATTAAACTAATTTCATAGCTATCCTTGGTATCTATTTAGGGTCTCTTGTACACCACTTTCCCTCCCACCACAGTCAGCTGCACCTTGGCTTGAAGAATTTCATCTTCAGGGATTTCCATGATATTCTTGTCATATACCGTGAAGTCAGCGGCTTTACCCACCTCAATGGAGCCCTTGAACTTTTCCTCAAACTCGGCAAAAGCACCGTCCAAAGTGTAGGACTTCAAGGCCTGATCACGAGTCATTTTCTGGTCTCCTTCGTAGCCCCCTTCCGGTAGTCCTTGGAGGGTTTTTCGGGTGATGGAAGCATAAAAGGAAGGAAGAGGATCTACGGGCTCTACTGGAGCATCAGTGCCGTTGGCAATGCGTGCACCGGTTTGGAAAAGCTTCTGCCACACGTAAGCCCCATCGATAATGCGCTTCTCGCCCAAGCGATCGATGGCCCATGGGCGGTCAGAACTCAAGTGTATCGCCTGCATGGCGGCAATGACGCCCAACTTTCCGAATCGAGGAATATCGTCCGGATGCAGGTGCTGCGCATGCTCGATACGGAAGCGATGGTCGGTAGCTTTTGGGTTTTTGGCCAAGGCCGATTCAAACCGGTCCAAAATCTCCTGATTTGCTCGGTCACCGATGGCATGTGCACAAACCTGGAATCCTAGTGGCAAGGCCTTCTCCGATACCTCAGTCACCACCGACATGGGCAAGGTTTCGTGTCCGCGGTGGCCGGGCTTATCCGAATAATCCTCCAGCAACCAAGCACCCCAAGGACCTAATGCCCCGTCGCAGTTGAGCTTGATGGACCGAACCGTCACCCAGTGATTGGGATCTATCATAGGCCCTTTTTTATACCAGGCTTCCAACAAGTCGGGCTGCCTACCGGTAAGCATAATGTACATACGTGCGGTCAGTTTGCCTTCTTTTTGAAACTTCTGGACCAAGTCGATGACCTCCTGACCAGAACCCGCATCATGGAAGGAAGTGATTCCCTTTTCGGCAAGTTCTTGCAGCGCTAGAGTCAATGCCTCCTCGTCTTTTTCTGGAGTTGTTTCAGGAATTAATTTGCTCACCAAGGTGGAGGCCCGCTCGACCAACACCCCAGTAGGGTTGCCTAGCTCATCTCTCAAAA
Organism: Cytophagales bacterium; assembly: GCA_005788235.1. Classification (GTDB taxonomy): domain Bacteria; phylum Bacteroidota; class Bacteroidia; order Cytophagales; family Cyclobacteriaceae; genus Algoriphagus. Next base: position 51,009 of record SXYU01000023.1, on the reverse strand, counting down.
CTTCTCCGCCCTCCACTTCTTGAGTGGGTGATTCGCTACGCAAAGGAGTGATTCCTGCCAGATCCATCGCCTTTTGATTGACAAAGGAGGCATGCCCTGAGGCATGAGCCAAGTAGACTGGATTGTTGGGGCTCACCGCACTGAGTGCATCATGGGTTTGAAAGCCTTTCACGGTCTTTTCAGGCATTTTTAGCCACTTGTCTTGGTGCCATCCCCTACCTGTAATCCAATCACCTGGCTTGGCAGTTGCGGCAGCCTCGCCTACTTTTTGGATCAATTCCTCGTAGGTCTTTACCCCCATCAAGTCGATTTCGAGTTTGTTGTAACCTATTCCCATCAGGTGGGCATGGGACTCGATGATTCCTGGCGTCATGGTTTTGCCGGCTAGGTCAATCACCTCCGTGCCGCTTCCCACGAACTTTTGGATTTCTTCGGTAGTGCCCACAGCCAAAATCAGCCCATCTTTCACCGCCACGGCCTCCACTTTTGGATTGCCTTCGTCTACGGTATAGACGATTCCATTGATAAACACCTGGTCGGCTGGATCAGGACCCGATTGGCAACTCCAAAGAAGTATGCCCGCAAAAAACAAATAGAAAATGGTTTTCATGGGGATGTATTTGAATTCCGAAACTACCGTTTTTGATTTATGTTGGCAAGCAAAAAAATCAAGTTCAATACAATTGGTTGGGAACCTTACCTAGAAATCAGATTGATCGAAAATAGGCTGAAATTTTATTCCCTGAAATAGTTGAGAATTGCTTAAAATAAAATGGGATGGTCATACAAAGATGCTTCGATTGCGTTATTTTGTGACAAATTTTTGAAAAAAATGAACCTTGATACGCTCTACTCCCTCTTCCTTCGTAGCACTGGTGTAAGTACGGATACTCGGAAAATTGATCCGGGAAATCTCTTTTTTGCTTTGAAAGGGCCAAACTTTGATGCGAATGCCTTTGCACCCACTGCCTTGGAGATGGGTGCATCGGCAGTAGTCGTAGATAATCCCTCCGTAGTTCCTGCTGGGAATGATGCCCACTATTTTTTGTGCGAAGATGTTTTAGGCACTTTACAGCAGCTCTCCACTTTTCACCGTAGAAACTTCAATATCCCCATAATTGGTTTGACAGGCTCCAATGGAAAGACCACTTCCAAGGAACTTTTGCACAGCGTGCTGAAGCAAAAATTCAAAACGCTTGCGACCCTAGGAAATCTGAACAATCATATCGGTGTGCCTTTGACTCTACTTCGCTTAAACAAGGACCATCAAATCGCCATCATCGAGATGGGTGCTAATAAGCAAGGAGATATTGAAGAGCTGTGCGGTATCGCCGAGCCCACCCACGGCTGTATCACCAACATTGGGAAAGCCCACTTGGAGGGAATGGGAGGACCTGCAGGAGTCTTGAAAACCAAAACAGAATTATTCCAATTTCTAAAGACTCATCAGGGCACTGTATTTATCAATACCCAAGACCCGAATTTGGTTCCGCTGATTGCTCGATTTGAAAATCCAGTATTGTATCCCGCTCCGGGAGATTTCTGTGAGGTTCAATTTCATGGAGCCGATCCTTTTGTGGCCTTCTCGGTGCCTGGACTAGCAGGTTTACAGGTCAGTTCGCTCGTGGGGGAATACAATTTTGGAAATATCGCCAATGCGCTCACCATAGGTGCCTACTTTGGTGTTCCGATGGTGGATGCCGTTCGCGGTATTTTGGAATACACCCCAGAGAACATGCGTTCACAGCTCATGGAAAAGCGCAGCAATGTGATTGTATTGGATGCCTACAATGCCAACCCTTCCAGCATGGAGGTCGCCATCCGCACCTTTGGAAAGATGACCGGGAAGAAACACAAAATGGTCATTTTGGGAGACATGTTTGAATTGGGAGACTATGCTGAAGAGGAGCACCGTAAGTTGGGTAATCTGGTGAGTGAATTCACCTTTGACAAGGTGTGCGTTACAGGAAAATTGATCGTATCTGCACTGGAGACCGCCCCGTCAGCTTTGTATTTTCCAGATCCTTTTTCTTTACGTAACTGGCTACAAGACAGCAAATTGGAAGATTACCTAATCCTAATCAAGGGAAGCCGAGGCATGAAGCTAGAGACGCTGGTAGAGTTTATTTGAGGAGGTTTACCTTTGAGGTCTCCAAGACCTCGATGGTCTAAAAAGAAGGGGCTGTAACCCTAAACCTTCGCTATTTAAAAAAAACAGCAAAGGTTGAACGACCTTTGAGGTTTCCAAGACCTCAAAGGTCTAAAAAGAAGGGGCTGTAACACTAAACCTTCGCTGTTTAAAAAAAAACAGCAAAGGTTGGATTGACCCGCAGCTACTGCTAATATTTTAAACTCAACCCAGTTTTTGCAGTTCTACTTAAAATTGAATTTTACTTTTCTTCAACACCATGCGTCCCTATATCGATTTTCTTTCCGCCTTAAGTGAAAATAACAACAAAGATTGGATGGATGCCAACAAAACCTGGTACCAAAGCACCCGCGCAATACTACTTGAGGATGCAGAAGTTCTGCTCCAAGAAATGACCATACTAGAACCTAGTTTGACTGCATTTAAGGCTAAAAACTGTCTTTTCAGGCAAAATAGAGATGTCCGATTCTCGGCAAACAAAAACCCATACAAAACTAATTTTGGAATCTACTTTTCTCCTACGGGAAAGAATTCTCCTGGACCGGGCTATTACCTTCAAATTCAGCCTAGCAACTCATTTTTGGCAGGAGGAATCTGGATGCCTGAAGCAGATACACTCAAAAAAATTCGAAAAGAAATCGACTTTAGTGGGGCGCAACTTCATCAAATCGAACAAGCGCCCTCCTTCAAAAAACTCTTTTCAGGCATTGAAGGGGAAAAACTAAAAACGAGCCCTAGAGACTACGAGGCTAGCCATCCCTACATTGACTACCTCAAATTGAAAAGCTTTACCGTTTCCCACCCCATCTCAGATCAAGCCATTCTTACAGGAGCATTTGTGAAGTTTGCTTTAGATGGTTTTTATACGATGAAGCCCTTCATTGACTTTCTGAGTCAAGCCTTGGAGGAGGTGGAAGACGGAGCTGACCTCCTCTAATTGACTTACTGCATTTGGTAAAGTATTCCGGTCCTCGACAAAATCTGCTTAACTTTGCATCATGGTCGATTTCAAACAAATTCTTTCCGTTTCCCTAATCCTATTTTCCGTCATCGATATCCTTGGGTCCATTCCCATTATTATCAACTTACGTAAAAAAGTGGGGCACATTCAGTCCGGAAAAGCAACCATCGTTGCCGGTGTCTTAATGATCACCTTTCTTCTAGTTGGAAAGTCGATTTTGACCTTGTTTGGCATTGGTGTTGAAGATTTTGCGATTGCTGGAGCCTTAATCATATTTGCGTTAGGAGCAGAGATGATTTTGGGTATAGAGCTCTTCAAACCTGATCCCGATGCTACGGCAAGTGCTTCTATTGTACCCATTGCCTTTCCACTTATTGCAGGAGCAGGCACGCTCACCACCATCTTGACCTTGAAAGCTGAGTTTGAACAGATCAACATTGCCATTGGCATCCTACTGAACCTAATTTTTGTCTTTATCGTCCTGAAAAGCACGAATTGGCTAGAGCGGAAGCTCGGAAAAACTGGAGTAGATGTACTGCGCAGAATATTTGGAATCATTCTTTTGTCGATCGCTGTGAAAATCTTCAAGACCAACGCCTTTCCATTAGCAGGAGTATAAAAAAACTAGCTTTGCATATCTTGATTTATTTGTAGCATGATTGTCATTTTTACAGATGGAGCAGCCAAAGGCAACCCAGGTCCGGGCGGCTACGGAGCAGTGCTGAAGTTTGGCCAGCACCGAAAAGAGCTTTCCGAAGGCTTCCGATTGACTACCAACAACCGCATGGAACTCTTGGCAGTGATTCGTGCACTTCAAGAAATCAATACCACCGAATTTCCTGTGCAGGTATATTCTGACAGCAAATACGTGGTCGATGCGATTGAAAAAGGCTGGCTTTGGTCTTGGCAAAAAAAGGGATTCAAAGACAAAAAAAATCCTGACCTCTGGCTTTGCTACATCCCCCTCCACCTCAAATTTAAGCCCAAGTTCTTCTGGCTTAAGGGGCATGCGGGCCATCCAGAAAATGAGCGTTGCGACCAGCTGGCTGTAGCCGCAGCAGAACAACCCAACTTACCGCCAGACACCGTTTACGAGCAACAAGGCTAAGATTTTTTTGGTTTTTACAGGAGTTGATCTATGGTCACCACTGGAATATCGGCGCGAATCAGCTCTTGGAGCGGCTGATAAGCTGACTTTGGATAGGTCCAGCCTTCCTCACAAAGCTCCCAAAGTAGGGGAGCTAAATTCTGGACCGCAGCGCGGCAACCCTGAACGATCGCAGCCATCTTGCCTGTTTGCTTGGAAAGGAGCGCCTCATTTTCAATCTCAAAGGGTCCCGTAAATCCTTTGGCTCGCACCAAGCCCACAAAGGATCTCCAATCCATCGAATCCCCTAATCCAAAGCCTGGCAGGGTCGCTTCGTAATGGTGTCGATCCCATGGATTTTTACTGGAAGTAATTCCTAATTTCTCTGCCCATTCGGAACGTATTTGTTGCATGGGGTACATATTACCCCAATAAGGGTCGGACACGTTTCGAGTAGATTTGACATGTATTCGCCGCACTCGGACCATATCGGTATGTCGCATAACCTCTACTGGATCAGTATGCTGCCATACATCATGTGAGGGATCGTAGATTTCTCCATGGTTTTTTTCAGGAACGAGCTCGTACATCAGTTTGCGCGCGGCCAGCACCCCAGATAGGTTGTTGAAGGTGCCAGTAAATCCTGAACTCCTCCAGCCTTCCATGGGACAATTTTCATAGACCACTGTCACTCCTAAACTGGCCGCATAGCGGATGATTGGGCCAAAAATCCGCTGGTACTCCAACAAGTTTTTCTCAAATCCTCCCTCCTGATTGCCTAGTTGGTGATTGTAGCCTACAAAGGTACCCACCGTCACGTCGTTTTCATCCCCGCCAAGCAGGTAGGCCATACGAATTAAGCGGAGTAGGTGATTTTGGTTGTGGACACGTTGGACAGGATCTCCTCCGATAAGGTTATCAAAGGCTCCGATGGAAAGACGCAGTTGAGCTTGGTTAAATTGGCGAAGCAGGTTTTGAGCTTCCGCTGAACCAAAATTTTGGTAATCCAGGTGAGTGGCCACAAAATCGTTACGCGTGCCATCCTTGCGGAAAACGCAAAGATCCAAGCCTTGAACGCCTATTTGAAGTGCTTTGTCGATTGTCCCCTCCAAACTGAGTTGATCAAAAGCGGAGGTCATGATCCAAATGGGATTTGCCATAAAAATAGATTTGAACGAAACTTACACAATCCCTCGGAAGGAAAAAAGTGACTTCTGATCTACTCGGAGCCCTCCGTTCCTGAGTAGCGCCTTCTGAGGATGATTTTTTGTTTCTGCCGTTCCCACAAGGCCTGAGCCAGATCTGAGGCAAGCTGCTCTGGTGGAGATTCAGCAAGGATTTTTTTGAGTCTGTTTTCGGAAAGATCCACACGGTAGCAGATTTGTAGAAAACGTTCCAAATTTTGATCTAGAAGCTGCCGCACCGCCTGGGTCAATAGTCCCACGGCTTTTTGTTCGTCAAATTCCTCACGCAGCTCAGAAAGAGCTAGCTCTTGAGTGACCAAGGCAAAAGTTTCTTCGACAAGGGAGTACATCGAGTTAAGGTATGAAAAAGCCCCGTAGGTACCCCGTAGGAACGGGGCTAAGGGTTAGGCTCCTTTTTCTGCAGCAGTGCTTTCCTGAAACACTTCAGGGCAGTTCTTGTGGATAAGCAAATACCAGGCATTGAGCTTTTTGATATCGGACACGTATACGCGGTCCTGATCAAATTCTGGCAATACAGACTTTAGGAATGCGCGCAACTCCGCATCGGTAGCACTAGCATCTACTCCCGTGTCGCCCTGATAGTTTGCGTTGATTTTCTTCATCACTGATTCCAAAGGTTCTGCACCTTCTTCAGTGAGTGTGTAGATCGAAATGTCGTTGAGCACGGACACGCGCATGGACATGCCAGCGACCAACTTGGTTTTTTTGTCGTCCAAGGCTTCTAGCACTACGCCAGAGCGAGTAGGACTTACGATTCTGTACAATCCTGGTTTTCCGGCTACAGCTGCAATGTCTTTAAAATTCATATTCGTCAGGTATTCAGGCTGCAAATATAGGATTATCCATCAATTTGTTCGCTGGGATTCAAATTCGGCTACCAGCTCGGCTAGGTAATGAAGTACTTCGTCTTTTCCCTGCCCTTTTTCTGCGGAGGTCACAAAATAATCTGGCGTATCTCCAAAGATTTCGATGAGCTTATTTAAAAATAATTTTACATTTCTATCGGTCTGGGTTTTGGACTGCTTGTCCGCTTTGGTAAAAGCAACCACAAAGGGCACTTCTTCCTCTCCACACCAAGAAAGAAACTCTAAATCAATAGTTTGGGGTTCCAGTCGGCTATCAATCAGCACAAACACCCCGCAAAGATTGGTGCGGGTGATCAGGTAACTACTGATCATTTTCTCCCACCTCACCTTTTTGTCCTTGCTTACCTTGGCAAATCCATAGCCAGGTAAATCCACTAAAAACCAACGATCATCGATGGTAAAGTGGTTGACCAACTGTGTCTTACCAGGCTTTTGGGAGGTTTTGGCCAGTTCCTTCACTCCAGTAAGCATGTTGATCAAGGAACTCTTGCCTACATTGGAGCGCCCAATAAAGGCAATTTCTGCACGATCCGGTTTGGGACATTTAGTGAGGTCACTGTTACTGACTAAAAAGGTAGCTTTTTTGATCATGACTTTTAAATAGGATACAAAAATAGGTTTTTATTTTGGAAGCGCTTTGCCGGAAGGCTTCCAACAATTTTCATATCCTCGGGTTTGTGTAGTAATATTGTGTCACCAAAGAAGAATCGTGATGTCCGTCGTACCCTACAAAGATAAGTTAGACTCCAAAAAAGAGCAGGTAGCTGAAATGTTTAACAAAATCAGCCCAAAATACGATTTGCTCAATCATCTGCTTAGCTTGGGCATTGACATCATTTGGAGAAAAAAAGCCATCAATTACCTTCAAAAAGATGCGCCCAAACTGATTTTGGATATTGCTACAGGTACAGGTGATTTTGCCATTGAAGCATTGGCCTTAAATCCAGACAAAATCATCGGAGTAGACATTTCAGAAGGCATGCTTTCAGAAGGGCGTAAAAAAATGGTCAGGCGAGGGCTCCAAGAAAAAATCGAAATGCTGATGGGAGATTCCGAAGGACTTCTATTTGAAGACAATAAATTCGATGCAGTTATCGTTTCCTTTGGAGTTAGGAACTTTGAAAATCTGGAAAAAGGGCTTGCGGACATGTATCGCGTGCTTAAGCCTGGAGGAAAAACAGTCATCTTAGAATTTAGCAAACCTAGGTCATTTCCAACAAAGCAAGCTTTTGGATTTTACTCGCATGTGATTCTTCCCCAAATCGGTAAAATTGTATCCAAAGACAATTCTGCCTATACTTACCTTCCCGAGTCCGTGGAAGCCTTTCCCGATGGTGAAAATTTTCTTGCCGTATTAAAAAAAGTAGGCTTTCACAGCACACTATGCAAACCACTCACTTTTGGCATCAGCTCCATCTACGTAGGGCAAAAGTAATTGTCCTTAGCGTTCTACTGCAGTGTGCAGTCGCCAAAAGCAATGCTCAAGGGTATTTTGGGCTTACCAATAACCCAGGCTCGGATGAAAAGCTCACTTCCTATGGCTTTTTCTTGAGTGTGCATACCGCGAGTTACCAGCTTCGTTACTCTCCTGAGTTTCTAAATCCAGCAAACGTAGCCAACAATGCCATTCATTCCATCTACCCGAAGTTTACCCCTGGATTTTCTTTGGGATTTATAGGGATTTTACGCTTTCACGACCAGGTCAACCTGATCTTCACCCCAAAAATTGGGTTTTACGAGTACAAAGTGGATGTCAACTACTTCGATGGGGCTGGAACTACCAACCCTGGAAGCACAGCAGTAAACACCTCACCTGGTATAGGCTACCGCAGCGAAGAACTGGTCAATGAAGCCACCATGGTCGAGCTTCCTGTAGTGTTTAAATACCGCTCCATGCGATTCAATAATACCCGGATGTACTTTATAGGAGGAGGAAGCTACCTGTTTAATACCAAGGCCCAAGAAGAAATCAACATTGATCCTATTGTAACCACTAAACGAGATTTTAAGGTAGAGGCAGGAATGGGATTTGAAATTTACTTCAAGTACTTCAAATTTGCCCCTGAAATACGCTTCTCACACGGCATCAATAACCTCTATGTGGCTGATAAAACAGTACCGGAAATCCGAGACGCCATCTCCTCCCTTCGCAGAAAAGGAGTTTCGATTGTGCTGAATTTTCAATAGTTTTTTTACGATCAACTGTTGACCATGGACAAATGGTCCGCAGTTGACGGTTGAAGGACCACAGCCAGTAGGTGTATGCTACTAAAAACGTATTAAAATTACATCCTAAACTCGTCCCAACAACGACTTGGCTGTTGACAGTGGTCTGTAAGCTGTTAACTGAATGACCCATTTTAACTTAGGGCAAGAAGGCTGATCATCATATTTCTTTTTTTATCTCGGATGCCTTTGTCTATTTTGAGGCCATGAAGCGGAACACTAAAACCGAAATCCTCGCTGGGGTCAGCACCTTTTTACCCTGTTTTTACATCATTATCGTCAATCCAGCGATCCTTTCGGTAACAGGGATGCCCTTCTCCGCCGTGGTTACCGCAACGGTGTTGGTGTCATCCTTTGGTAGCTTGATGATGGGTCTTTATGCCAAAAACCCCATTGTTGTAGCTCCAGGCATGGGAATCAATGCCTTCTTTGCCTACACCGCTGTATTGGACTTTGGCTTGACGATTGAAGAAGCATTGGGGGCAGTATTTTGGTCAGGGGTTTTATTCTTACTCCTCTCTCTATTCAATACCCGCGAAAAAATCATCCGAGCCATTCCCAGTTCCCTCCGCCATGCGGTCTCCGCAGGCATTGGTTTATTCATTTGCTTTATCGGCTTTCAAAACGCCCATTTTATTGTGGACAACCCTGCCACCTTGGTGGGCATGGCCTCTTTCAAGGACCCGACTACGCTCACTTTTCTTGCGGGACTGCTCTTCACTGGAGCCTTGATTCTCCGGAAAGTTCCAGGTGCCCTCCTTTTTGGGATTGCCTTCACTACCTTATTGGCCTGGCCGATCGGTCGCTGGTGGGGAGATGCCACTGAGATTATTGGCGGTTCAGCCACGCTAGTCAACTACACCGGAATTTTCGCTTGGCCAGATTTTAGTTTGGTGGGAAAAGCTGACCTAATTGGATCCCTACGCTACAGCTACCTCCCCGTGATTTTTGTTTTTACCTTCACCCTGCTTTTTGATGGAATCAGCACCTTTGTCGGCTTGGCAGAGGCTTCTGGGCTCAAAGATGTGGAGGGTAATCCCCAAAACATGCAAAAATCCTTGCTCACGGATTCCTTAGCTACACTTGTGGCAGGCTTGGTGGGCAGCAGCTCCGGTACCGCCTACATCGAGTCAGCAGTGGGAATCTCCGCTGGCGGAAGAACAGGACTTACTGCCATCACTGCAGGACTTCTTTTCATTCCTTTCTTATTTTTTTCTCCCCTCCTATCCATTATTCCAGCTATTGCAAGTTCCATTGCTCTGGTGCTGGTGGGTTGCTTTATGGTCCTACCCCTCACCCAAATCAATTGGAAAGATCCAGAGGATGCCCTTCCCTCTTTTTTAACTTTAGTGCTTATCCCCTTTACCTACAGTTTGTCCATCGGCATTTCTTTTGGGTTTATTTCCTACACCTTTTTGAAGTTTGCTGCGGGAAAAAGAAAAGAAATTCACCCCATTTTAGTTTGGATTAGCCTACTTTCAATTTTCTTTTTAGCCCTATGAGAACGCTTTCTCTCCTATTCCTTTTTCTAGTCTTTTCCCTAGGTGCCACCGCACAACGAATTGCAGTTTTAGGAGCTCTTGATCAGGAAATCGCCATTCTTTTGGATTCCTTGAAGGATAAAAAAGAAGAACAGCATGGGGGACTTACATTTTATACGGGCAACTTGAAAGGGCAATCCGTGGTAATTGGTAAATCCGGGGTAGGCAAAGTAAATGCCGCCTACAGCACTGCGATACTTCTGGATCATTTTACACCAAAGCAACTCATCTTTACCGGCGTAGCGGGCGGATTGCATCCCGAATCCTTGCCAGGAGATGTGGTCATCGGTACAAAATTGATCCAAACTGATTTTGGACAGATCGATTCGGCAGGCTTTAAAATCTCCCCTTTTCGAAAGCTATCGGGTGGACGATACGAGGACCTATACATCCACTCAGATCCTAGTTTAGTGCAAAAAGCCAAAGTTGCCGCCAAGCAGGTCACCTTTATTCCGATTTCCAATCGAACTCCTCGCATATTTTTGGGGGTGATTGCGACGGCAGATGTGTTTGTGAGCAATCCGACTATCGCTGCACAATTGTATGCCGATTACCAGGCCTTGGCCACTGAAATGGAAGGTGCCGCCGTGGCACATCTTTGTAGAACCTTGGGAGTACCCTTTATCGTCCTGCGCAGCTGTAGCGACAATGCGAACCAAGATGCACGAGTGAGTTTCAATCAGTTTGTACGCCCTGCCGCCATCAACTCGGCTGGAATCGTTCTGCAACTTCTCCAGGCCATGAATTAAGTGGTCTAAGATTATTTTGACCTAAACGAAGGAAAGCATCGACCTCTATTTTTTCCACTTGTCAAAATAACCGGTAAAAAGGCCTTATTTTAGTTTAGGTTAGTCATGAATTGCTACAAACTAGGCAGGCACCCTAATCTTTTGTGCCAATTCTGAATCTAACGAATAAGCCAAATTTTAAACCTATGAAATCCTTTTGCCTTAGCCTTTTCTTTTATGTGGTACTTTTTGTACCGCTGCATGAATTAGTAGCCCAACAAAAAGGGAAGCTGCGGGGAACTGTTCAGGAAAGTGGAAAAGCTAGCCCTCTTCCGTTTGCAACCGTAGGGGTATACACCCAAAAAGATAGCCTTATCGGCGGAGGTATTGCTGACGAAAAAGGAAATTTCCAGGTAGACTTACCACTGGGAAATTTCTATGCTTTGGTGGAATTTATGGGTTTCGAAGCCCTCAAATCCTCCACATTCACCCTAAGTCAAAAACAAAATGCGGTAGACCTAGGTGCAATCTCCCTCCAATCCAGCACTGCAGACCTGGATGAGGTGCTAGTGCAAGGAGAGAAAACGTTGATGGAGCTTTCATTGGATAAACGGATATTTAATGTAGGCAAAGACCTCGCAAATGCAGGAGGGAATGCCTCAGACATCCTCATGAATCTCCCTTCCGTAGCCGTAGACCCGGAAGGAAATGTAAGCTTGAGAGGCTCCTCCAATGTACGCATTCTTATTGACGGCAAACCTTCAGGACTTGTAAGTTTTAAGGGGAGTAGTGGGCTTCGGCAGCTTCCTGCCAACCTGGTAGAACGCGTTGAAGTAATCACCAATCCATCCGCAAGGTATGAGGCGGAAGGGATGGCTGGAGTCATCAACATCATCCTTAAAAAAGATGAAAAGCAAGGATTCAATGGATCGGGAGAAGTGATTCTCGGTTCACCCCTCAACCTCGGTCTGACGGCCAACCTGAATTACAGGAAAAATCGAATCAACTGGTTTGCTAATTATGGACTTGCGAAGCGCAATAGCCCAGGCAGAGGCGAGTTGTATCAGGAAGTGTACCAATCTGACGGGAGCACGCTACTTCTTCAGCAGCGGTCTAATTCAAATGTAAATAGTCTCAACAATAGCCTAAGAGCAGGCCTTGATTATTTCTTTAGTGAGCAGAGCATCCTCACCGCCTCTTATGTTTGGAGGAGAAGTGACGCACATCGGATTACAGATATTCGCTACGAGGATTACCGCAACACCAAGGAAAATTACCTGGGCTATGCACTGCGAAGACAGGATGAAACCGAGGACGAACCCAATAAAGAGGCCATTTTGAACTTTAAAAAGCGTTTTGATCAAAAAGGAAAAGAGCTCAATGCTTCCTTTACCTACCTCAACTATTGGGAACGTTCAAACCAACTATTTACTCAAAACTCCTTTACTCCGACAGGTCAAACCCTACCCAAAGGGGACCTAACTCAGACCTCCTTGAACGACGAATATGAAAATCAATACCTGCTACAGATTGACTATACGCAACCCTTCGCCACGAAAGGCAAGTTCGAGGCAGGGGTTCGTACCAGTTTTCGAGAAATGGAAAACGACTACATCGTACAAGAGAAACAGGAGAATGGGAATTTTGAGACTATCGATGGCCTAGACAATATTTTCCTTTACGACGAAAATATTCTGGCAGTCTATGGTATCTTGGCAAATGAATGGGCAAAGTGGAGCTACCAAGCTGGACTCAGAGCGGAGTATACGGATATCGAAACCCAACTTGTAGAAACCAAAGAATCCAATCCGAGATCCTACACCAACCTTTTTCCCAGCGGGCACCTAAACTACAAGGCTAATGCAAAAAATGCATTCCAACTCAGTTACAGCCGTCGTATCAGACGCCCAGTGTACAATGACCTAAGCCCCTATGTGACCTTCTCCGACCAACGCAACTTTTTCTCAGGTAATCCCAACCTCGACCCTGAGTTTACGGATTCCTACGAGCTAGGTCACATTCTTTATGGAGAAAAAAGTACACTATTTTCAACTGTGTACTACCGAAGTACTCAAGATAAAATTCAACGCATTCGAACTGTTGGGGAGAACGGATTCTCGGTAACGGCTCCCTTCAATTTAGTTGGAGAAGAGTCGTATGGACTAGAATTCAGCGGGGACTATGCTGCCAAATCATGGTGGAAATTGGACTTCAACGCCAACTTCTTCTATGCCAAAGTGGATGGAAGTAACCTGAATCAAGATTTTCAAGCCACCACCACCTCCATGTTGTTTCGGCAAAGCTCTCGATTTACCCTGCCAAATGGCTGGGATCTACAGGTAAGGGGAAATTACGAAGCTCGGCGAAAAACCGCCCAGGGTATTCAAAAAGGAATTTTCTTTCTAGACCTTTCTGCAAGCAAAAAAATCTTGAATCAAAGAGGAACCTTAATTTTCAACATAGCGGATGTACTCAATTCACGAATCAACCGCTACATTACAGAAGGAGGTAATTTCTTCACAGAGGGTGAATCACAGATGATTCTACGTCAAGCCAACCTAACCTTCAATTACCGAATCAAACAGTAGCCCTCTACCCAAAAGCACAGTTCATGCGTTTTTTAGTTCTCATTTTAGTTTCTTTTATCCTAATTAGCGCACCAATCCGGGCACAAAAAATCAATGCCAACTACCGCCTAAATATTCAGAAAGCGAGTAGCCCAATCGCTGTGGATGGGATTATGGACGAAAAAGCTTGGCAAGAAGCCGAAGTGGCTAGCAACTTTTTTATGATTACTCCGATGGATACGAGTTTCTCCAAGGTAAAAACAGAAGTGCGAATGAGTTACGATGAAGAACAGCTGTATCTCATCGTGATCAACTACCATGCGAGCGATGGGCCCTACATGGTCGAGTCACTCCGACGGGATTTCAGTTTCGGTAAGAACGACAACTTCCTGCTCTTTATGGATCCATTTGACGACCTTACCAATGGATTCTCCTTTGGTGCCAATGCAGCCGGTGCCCAGTGGGATGGGCAGATGTCTAATGGTACTTCCATAGACCTGAGCTGGGATAACAAGTGGGTGTCGAAAGTCAAAAATTACGAGGACCGTTGGGTCTTTGAGGCAGCAATCCCCTTCAAATCCATCCGCTACAAGAAAGGCATACAGGAATGGGGCATCAACTTCTCACGCCTTGACCTCAAAACCACAGAAAAATCTGGCTGGGCACCTGTACCCCGGCAGTTCCCCTCCTCTACACTTGCCTACACGGGCACCCTAGTTTGGGATAGCCCTCCACCTGATGCTGGAGCAAATATTTCCCTTATTCCCTACGCCCTTGGAGGCTTTAGTAAAAATGGACAATCCGGCGAAAAGGCTACTTATAAACGAGAAGTTGGCTTGGATGCCAAAATCTCGCTGACCTCTTCCCTAAATTTGGACTTGACCCTCAACCCTGACTTTTCTCAGGTAGAAGTAGATCGACAAGTCACCAACCTAGATCGCTTTGAGTTGTTCTTCCCAGAGCGCAGGCAGTTTTTCTTAGAAAATGGCGACTTGTTTGGAAGTTATGGCTACAGTACACTACGCCCATTTTTCTCTCGAAGAATCGGCCTTAATGCTCCCATCGAGTTTGGTGCACGGCTGAGTGGAAAGTTGAACAAAGATTGGCGCATCGGAGCCCTAAATATGCAGACAGGAGCTGTTGAAGAGATTGGGCTACCTGCACAAAACTTCTCGGTGATGTCCTTGCAGCGGCAGGTAGGTGCCCGCTCCACGATTGGTGCCTTGGTAGTCAACAAGCAATCCCTGAATTACGACCCCTCCTTGGTGTTCGAAAATCAAACCCGCTACACCGAATTCAATCGAAACTTGGGCTTGGAATACAACCTTGCCTCTGCCAACAATCTGTGGACAGGAAAGGCGATGGTGCTCCAGTCCTTCGGACCTGAAGCTGTGGGAAGAGGGATTGCGCATGCTGCCAATGTGAAATATGCGAGTGGCAACTTGACCTGGAACTGGCAACATGAATACGTGTCTGAAAACTATACAGCCGAAGTGGGATATGTTCCGCGAACTGCCTTTTACAAGATCAGCCCATCCCTAGGCTACCGCTGGTTTCCAAAGAGTGCCCTGATCCTAAGCCACGGACCAGAACTAAATTCGATCCGCTATTTTTCACTAAAAGGAACTCAAACAGACAATACGACCTACGCTACCTACAGCATCAAGTTTCGCAGTCAGAGTAGCTTGTTGGTCTGGGGAGCTCATGACTTTGTACTATTGCAGCGCCCCTTTGACCCAACCAACTTCTCTGGCAAAACCCTAGCCACAGGCACTGAACACCAGTGGTCTGCAGCTGGACTGGAATACAGTTCAAAGCCTCAAAGCGTCTTTACCTATGCTTTTAGCGGGAGAGTGGGCGGATACTATGCAGATGGGAAGCGGCAAAATCTGACAGCTGACTTGGGATACCGATTTCAGCCTTATGTAAGCTTGGCGCTGAGTAGCAATTTCAATTCCATTGACCTTCCCACACCTTGGGGCAAAACCCAGTTCTGGTTGGTTGGTCCACGAATAGATGTGACGCTGACCAACACCATCTTTTTTACCACCTTTTTGCAGTACAACGAGCAGATCAAGAATATTAACCTGAATACCCGCTTTCAATGGCGGTTTAAGCCTGCTTCAGACCTTTTTTTGGTGTACACCGACAACTACCTGCCTGCACCCTTCCTAATGAAAAACAGGTCTCTGGTCTTAAAATTCACTTACTGGTGGAATCCATGAGTTAATCAATCGAAATATTTAGGAAAGTAGCTACTCCAAATAGCGGACGAGCACGGAGGAATTGGCCGTTTTCAAAGCCAGCAGCAAATTCTACTCTGAAAACCCGGAAGAGGTTATCTAGAGAATAGCCAACTTCTGTGTAATGCGGTGAGTTTTGAGTTTTAAGGTAGTTGACAAATATATTTTCCCTCACTCCCGAGAAGCGAAGCATGGGGAGCTGCGTAAAAATAAATTTGCGGAATTGGTAGTGGGCAATGCTCGACACATAGGATCCAGATGTGCTGTAGCGGTAGTAGTCCATCACGCGGTAGTTTGAGGCTGCCCCCATGGAGGAGAAAAGTGTTCGATTCCCTCCAAAATGTTTGTAATCTTGGAAAAACACCTGGCGATTATTTAGAAATGTTCCTGCAGTAAGGTTGAATTCTAGCTTGCCACTTACCCCAAAAGAAAAATCATGCTTCAGGGAAGCTTCCAGCTGGTCGAAATCTGCGGCCAAACTCGACGTATTGGCTAGTGGCATTGCCTTCTGGTAGGTAAACGAAAGCAAAGGTGCGCGCTCGTAATTGGGAATTTTTCGTCCGTTCCGAATGGAATAGGTGAGCCCTGGCCTCCAGTTCAAAGTTGCTTGGAATTTGGCGATTTGGTGATTGGAGAAAGCCACATCTCCTGCTTCCACATTGAATGGGGTATTGGAGGAATAGTCCTGCTCCCTATTTTTCGAAAAACTATAATCCGTGGTGTTTTCAAGCGGTCTCCTTTCCGCCCATAGGAAGGTGAGTTGATAGCTTAAAGCCGGGGACTTGCGCTGACCCCAAGTAGCTTGCACAAAATCTTGCTCGTATAATTTCAGGTAATTTCTTCTGGCATAAAGGGAATAAGCCGCATTGATTTGCTCCTGGATTGGATCCTCTGGATTAAATTGATATGCAAATCTACCTCCAGATACTCCCCAATTGACTCCTGTGGTAGGTTTATTAATAGATCTCCGAATCGCTACTTTCCCATACCATTGTTCACTTAAAAATCCATAGCGGAGCTCAGGTTCAATACGAAAAACCTTCCGGATGCGGTTGACCGAATCTGCTAGCTTGATTTCCTCCAGCTTTCGGTAATAAAATCCAAGTCCAAGTTTGTATCCTTCGACGGTGTTGAAGGAAAATTTGGTCAGATTCACTGGGAAGCCAATGGATTTGCCTTTCCCAAAACTGTAACTGCCCCCCATAATTAAGTCTTGGGGTTGAAACTTAGTACGGGCCTTTTTGGCGATCGAATCAACTTCAGACCTTTTGGCCGCTTCGATGATAGCTAGACTGTCATCGCGCTTGTATCCTTCTATTTCCTTTAGGCTAAGCGGCACAGGCCGTATGCTATCCCAATAGGCCAGATCACGTTTCCGCGCAAGCGTATCCACCTCATAATTTCGTTCGGATACCACCCCCTTTTTCTCCTCTTCTTGGCGCTGCTGAATCACTTCCTTTTCGTATTGGTTGAGCAGTTTGCGGTACTCCTTTTGTGTTTTTGGCTGTTCACTGGCTAGCTGCTCGAGGGAGGATACCGACTTTGAAAATTTCTGGGTGTTCAGGGGTGCTTGCTGAATTTTTTCATCTACCAGTTCAGGCTTGTGCTGAAGATCTGGATTGAGTTTGATGTCGTAATCTCGAGTGGACACGAAGTAGTTGAACTGTCCTGCAAAGCCAAAAACCTTGCCACCAAAGGTATACTGCTGGGTCAGTGGCATCCACACATTGGTGGCTATGGGGGAGTAATTATGTCGGATATGAACTTGAAAACCCAGTACCGAGGTCTTTAAGTCCAAGCTGTGAATGGCCCATAATTCGTCAATAATGTAGATAAAGCCCTCAAAAACGCGTTCACCTCGAGACCTAGGGGTGACCTTGATTTTATTGATAAGGATATTTTGATCGAAGAAGCTCCCTTGAAAGGTAAATTGATAATAGATAAAAGCAGATTTGGAAAGTGGCGACACCACCTCATTCACTTGATCTTGGTAAAAGGAAGTTTGGATGTATCGAGCGGGAGAAGTGCCCTGATTGTCTCCGTTGGTACGGATAGAAATCACTCTCTCTTCCACTTTATTAGGTAAGGTAAAGGTAATCCTTGAGACCGCCTCGGAGGTGTAGGCCTCGTTGAGCTTGAGTCCTTCTTCAGCTAGCTTCTTTTTCAGAAAAAACGGAGCATCGGTCAATTGACCTGATCCTTTGAGATACACCGTCATTGCGTAGCGCTGGAGCTGAAGTCGGTGGTAGGTTGCCTTGGCGATTGCCTTTCGCATGATTGTCAGGGCGGGATCTTCTGCTCCTGCCTTTACCTCCACTTGACTTAGGTTAATCACTTGAGATACAAGCGAAAAGTCGAGCGTAACCCAATCTGATTTGATTTCTACGGTGCGGATTTGCGAAGCATATCCAAGATGTTGTACGACCACATCGTAAAGTCCTGGAGCCAATTTGAATTCGTAGCGCCCGTTTTCGTTGGTTGGCACACCATCTTGTAGGTTTCGGATGTACACGGAAGCAAATGGCAAGGGCTCCCCCTCTTGGGTAGTCACCGTCCCTTTAATCCCTTGTCCATTCAATAAGCTGAAGGAACTTATAAAAAATAGCACTAGATAAAAGAAATACTTGTTGGGCATAGACTAATTTATCTCCGAAAGTTACGGATGTAATACTGAACGAAAGGAAAGGGTAAGAAGTTTTAACAAAAGGGAAATGTGATGATCCATAACCATACCGATAGCTCAACATGCCTTTTCCCCACGGGGGATAATCACAAAGGAGAATAATACAGGATATAATATACAGTAACTTAATCTCGTAAAAAGTGAAGTACTAATGATTTTTCGAGCTACTGAACACTTCCAAACTTGAATTATTTTTTGCAAAAACAAACCATTTTTTGGTTCCTACAGTCACCTCTTTAATTTTCTTCACATCCCCCTTTATTTTCAAAGGACTATCCTTGAAGGTTTTGAAGAATCCATTTGCATCACCTTTCAGGATCAGTCCCCAATTCCCCTGATACGAACCAAAATAAGAGGCGACAGCAGTGGTGTTTCCTCCTAAAATAAGGTCTAAATATCCATCTTGATCGATATCCTCAATAGCGATATCCGCGATTGGTGAAAATTGTGCTTCAATAGGAAGTGGCTGAGAGATAAACTTTTTGCCTTTTTGGTTGTAAAGCACCAAAGATTCAAATTGATAGGATTTTAAATAAGGCGCCTCCTTGATTTGGAATTTAGCGAATATTTCATCGACAGTTTTACCCGCAAAATCATTGTAACGGACAAATTCTTTTTTAAGGGCAGGAATTTGCTTCACTAGTTCATCTTTGCTTGCTACCGTAAAATACTTCCCTTCCACAGGATACGAGACGATTTGCTCAACACTTCCATTTTTATCAAAATCAGCTAGCATCATTTTTATGGGAAACTCCTGACTAGGTTTCATTCTATGATTCAACCCCAAATTGCCAACCACTACCTCTGGGAAACCGTCTTTATTAAAATCTTCTACGGCAATTGAGTTCCACCATCCATTCGTATTTTCCAATCCAAAACTTGCGGTCTCATTCACTAGCTTTCCATTTTTATTCAAGAAAACAGTGATCGGCATCCATTCTCCAATGACAATTAAATCAAGGTTGCCATCTGCGTCAATATCTATCCAAGCCGCATCTTTGACTAAGCCTAGGCTTGCCAATTCTGGAGCAATTTGTTTGGTAATGTCTTGGTATCGATTTTCACCTAGATTCTTTAATAGATAACTCCGAGGAATTTGCCCATATTTTCCAGCAACATTCCTTCCACCAATCATCAAATCTTCTAGGCCATCCTTATCAAAATCATGTGCTAGAAGTACTGAAACCTGAGCATTTTTTTCCAAAGGAAGACTGATACTCTGATCAAACTTTCCTTTTCCGTTATTTAAATAAATTTTGGATTGTCCCCCTGCATCACTCGAATTAACCACATTTCCGCCTCTTCCAATAATTAGATCCAGAAAACCATCGTTATTGCTATCAAAAAAAATAGCTTCAGTATCTTCATGGGGAGCATCTTTTTGGAAACTTGGTTGATTGGACTTTTCAAATTTCCCTCCTTTAAGTTGGATAAATAAAGTCCCCTCTTGTCCTGCTGCCCCTCCTACATAAAGATCTTCTCTCCCGTCACCATTTACATCTCCTACAGCCAAGGCTGGTCCCTCTTGTGAAAGCCTGTGAGGAAGAAGGGATTCATAATTGAAGTCATTGAAATTGTCTTCGTAATGGTCAAAATCTAACCCAGATAGGTTATTCTCTATGATTTTCAAGATAGCCTCTTTACTTTGAACCAAATAACCAGGCCCAGTTTTTGCCGCAGACTCATCCACAATGAGGGTTTGGTTGGCTTTAACATTTGTGAATTTTTCAATCTTCCCACTTGGCCAAATTATTTTAAGAGAATCTAAACTAGTTATTTCTCCAAGGCCTAGATGTACTTCAGGAGCTGTAGCGGATTGAAAACCACGGCTAGTAAAGTTCTCTTGAATCATTCGCCCCATATTTCCAAATGCTTCAACCCGACTCCCAATCCCAAATGTATTCCCAACTAGGCCCTTAAATCTGATTTTTAAAAAGTTATTTTTCGAGTTACCCAATTGTTGCGTCTGTTGGTTTTCTAAGATTTGCGCTGTGGAATTGATGTTGTTGATGATTAAATCTAGATCCCCATCGTTATCTAGATCGGCATAGGCTGCACCATTAGAACTATTTTTTTGGGGGACATTCCATGTAGAGCTCACATCTTGAAATGTCAAATCCTTGTTGTTCCGGAAGAAGAAATTGGCAACATCCCCGGAAGGCATTTCGGAAGCCAACTCTCGGTCAGTAATTTCAGAGTTGTTTTGTAGGCCATTTTCCAAGTTGGGATTGGTCACAAAGTTCATGTAATCCAAATCATTTGGTCTTCGAACAATCCCATTCGAAATAAAAATATCTTTCCAGCCGTCGTTATCGTAATCAGCCAATAGCACCCCCCAACTCCAATCCGTGGCCGAAATACCTGAAAGTTGGGCTATTTCTGAAAATGTGCCATTGCCGTTATTCAATTGAAAACAGTTTCTAGAGAATTGTCTTTCAAATCCATAATTCAACTTCTTTTGTAGGTTTTCTTCTGTATCCTCGCCTTGGGATAATTTTTGAATGGTCTCGTCCTTTGCCAACATGTCTAGGGTAATAAAATCCACCCAGCCATCATTATTTAAATCAGCAAAATCACTACCCATGGAAAACCTACTGCTGTAATTTAGGGATGAGGAAGTTTGATCTTGGAAAGTACCGTCAGCCTTATTGAGGTAGAGGTAATCATTTTCATTAAAGTCATTGGAAACATACAGGTCTGGCCAACCATCATTGTTCAGATCTGAAATCCCACTTCCTAAACCATAACCCAGCTGACTTGAATAAATCTTTGCCTCGTTCGTAATATCCGTAAATCTCTTTTCCCCTTGATCAGAATTATTTTTAAACAATCGATCCCCTGCAAAACCATCATTGATGTAGCGAAGAGCTCCTCTTCCAAAGCTTTGTTCTGAATGAACCGCATGGTTAAGCAAATACATGTCTAGATCCCCGTCTCTATCGTAATCAAAAAAAGAAGCCTGCGTACTAAAGCCCTGAAAATCCAAGCCATATTCAGCAGCTTTTTCACTAAAAGTCAGGTCTCCATTGTTGATATAAAGCTCATTTTTACCCGTTATGCCTTTAAAATTGCCCAACCTACATACGTAAATATCAAGAAACCCATCCCCATTGATGTCAACCATGCTTACTCCTGTTTTCCAGGAGCCTAAAGATTCCAAACCTGACTTTTTTGAGATGTCCTCAAAAACCATTTTCCCTTTATTTAGGAAAAGTTTATTTGGACCTTGATTCGAAGAAAAGTAAATATCAATAAGCCCATCGTTATTGATGTCGCCGACTGAAACCCCTCCTCCGTTATAAAAATAAAGGTATTCAATGATATTAAACTCTTCTGTTTCAGTTAGCAAATTGATAAAATCAACACCCGTCTTTTGAGAGGGCAGATTTACAAAAAGTGTATTCTTTTGTTCTAAATCGGGTTTTTTAGCGCATGAATAAAAAATAAATAAAGACAAAACCCATAACTTAGCTAGACCAAATTTCATTACATTTTAAATATTTTTGAAGACTTTAAATATAAAAAGTCAATTCACTGGCTTTTGGGATTGGCTTTTTTCAAATTCTACTTTGAGTCTTTCTTCAACCTCCATATCAGTAAAAATTGCTTGGACAAACTGATCATCTTTTATAAATAAGTTGATTCTTCGCTTCCCATCCATTCTATAATAAATCTTTCCTTGGTACGGATGGTTTACAATCTTAAATTCACCTCCATAGATAGCCTTATATTTTTCCAATATTTTTGGCAACAAAGCTGCGGAAGAGTATTCCTTATTCCAAGGAGCCCATGAATCATAGGTATAGGTAACCGGCATTTCATACATTTCCTTTTTTATAAACGTAGGGAAAAAACGCATGCTCACATCGCCTCCGTAGGTGCCTTTAATTTTATGCTCAACACTAGTGGCGCCTCCAGAACCCTGGGTTATTTTTTGCTGGCTATTTAATTCTGTGCAGCGATCAAAAAAATCCTTTTGTGCCATGCCTAAATAAAAGCCCAAAAAAAGACTATCAGTTTTTGGTGAATCTTTACTAGAGAAATTAAATGAAGGAGAATTGCAGCCTTGAAAGGCAATACTTAGAATTAACAGAGCAAGAATTGGTAGGAAGACACGCATATAAATTTTTCTTTTTACATCGCGAATTTAGTGATTCTTCGATTAAGTTCAGTTAGATAAGCCTGAATACCACCATGTAGTTTTTTATATTTTTTTGAGTCTACGAATTCTCCTCCTTAAAAAGATCCCAATTTTTAAAAATCATTAATGCACTATGAAAAACATCAAAAAAAAGCAGGCTGTTAAAAACAGCCTGCTTATGTATTAGAACCAAGAACTAATTAATTGTATCCTGGATTCTGCTTCAAGTTTGTGTTGGCAAGAAGCTGTGGTTGTGGAATAGGGAAGATTTCCAAGAAGCTTCCAGGAGCGTGAACTTTCTTAGGTCTGTTCATACCTGCAAACGGCCACCATGCCTCACCATACTTTTTAAAGCGGATTTGATCTTGTCTTCTAGTCATCTCCACATACAATTCTCTACCTCTTTCCTGGTATAAATTATCAGCAGTTAAGGTAGTGAAAGGCTGAAGATTACCTGCTCTAGCACGGATTTGGTTGACTAAAGGCAAAGCTTCAGCAGTTTTTCCTAATCTGAAGTTAGCCTCAGCAAGAGAAAGAATGACATCAGAAAGTCTAAAAATAACGAAGTCATTGCTCATGTTTGGTGTACCACCTCTCTCAAACTCATACTTAGCAATTCTAGCTCCAGCCTGTCTCAAACCTCCTGGAGAAATCTCATTCAAGAATGGCATGAAGGTCAATGGTGGTCCATTCGGATCTCCCTTCAATCCAGAAGGATCGGTTACTTCAACTCCTGGATCGATTAAAACTGATCCATCAGCTCTTTTTTGTGGCCCAACCAAGAAATTGGTTAATCTACCATCAGTTGTACCTGTAGACTGAGTCAATGCTAGCCCTTTCCAAACTGGCCCTTGAGTACCTGGGTTTTTCTCTGGATCAATGTAAGAATTGTAAAACTCTTCTACAGTTTGATATCCATTCCAAGGCTGATCAGTAAGACCGAAAGTAGACTGACTTACAATATGTAGCGTCATCTGTACCCAGTTGAAGCCGCCAGCAAATACCTTGTCATAAGGATAGACAAAAATATTCTCTGGAGATCCTGAGTTATTGATGGCAAAGTTTGCCGCATAAGAAGGATTCAAGGTGTACGGACCAGTATTGATAATTGTAGCAGCATCAGCAGCAGCTAGAGCCCATTGAGGAGTTCCAGTATAGACTTCTGAATTTAGATACAATTTCATTCTGATGGTCAACGCACCCCACTTAGTCATTCTACCATAAGTGGTACCATCCTTCTTTGTAGGAAGTAATGGGATAATTTCATTCAATTCTTTCAAAATGAAATCATAAACCACTTTTCTTGAACTATTAGAAGGCTTTACAGTAGACGTAAAATCGGTTACGATAGGAACGTTTCCAAACGCATCCATAGCCCAAAAATAATACAAAGCTCTCAAAGCTCTAAGCTCAGCAATGTATGCAGGAGAGTTCGCATTTTTCAGTTGCTCGAAAGAATAGATCAATCTATTGCAGGTGTTGATTCCTCCATAAAGGAAGTTCCATGTGTTATTCAAAAATGGATTATCCTTTTGGAATTCATGCTGGTGCAATTGTAAAAGAACACCACCGTCAAACCAGTCACCACCCTTATGAGAAACTACAATTTCATCGGATGAAATTTCATTGATTGACCAAAGGCCAGAGTGGTTACCCAATCCGCCTAAAGAAGAGTAGGCTCCTCCTAATGCTGAAATAAATTCTTCATCTGTTTGGAAGAAGTTATCTGAAGTAACCTGGCTATAAACCTTCTCCTCTAAATCCACACAAGATGAAGCAAAATAAGTCAGTCCTAGGCCAATCAAGAAGTATTTAATATTTATTGTTTTTTTCATGATTTTTTTATGTTTTAGCTTAGAAACTCAAATTTAATCCTAAAGTAGTAATTGTAGTAGTGAAATACGTAGCTCTACGCTCTATACCAGGAGCAAGTGGATCCCCATTTTCTGGATCTTGATATCTTACAGAAGGATCTACACCAGTATAACCTGTAAACATGAATGGTGTTTGTACAGAGAGGAAAGTTCTGATTTTACCTACAGATTTGCCTTGTTTCACGTTAAAATTGTAACCAATAGTAGCGTTATCCAAGATCATGAAATCTGCTTTTTCAACGTGGCTACTGTTATATTCTGCCTTTTTAATTTTTGGATCAAAATATTTAGTTTTCACAACGTTCCAGTTTTGAACTGTAGTACTTTCAGTGTTTTCATAGAAACCTCTGTAGCTGTTGATCAAAGAGTGACCAAGTGAACCTCTGAAGAAGAAATTCAAATCCCAATTCTTGTAATTGAAATTGTTATTGATACCGAAGTTGATTGTAGGATAAGCAGTACCTAATTGAGCTCTATCCGCATCGCAGTTACAATAAACAGGGTTTCCTTGTGCATCTTTAGCTGTACCATTAATCACTTTCATGATAGGAGCACCTTTATCAGAAACCCCAACTTGGATTGGACCCCAAATCTGTCCCAATGGACCATTCTCTTGAACTCGAATCAACTGAGTAAGGTTTTGACCTGGAGAACCGAAGTTAGAACGGTAGTTAACTTTTCCAAAGGACAAATCTCCAGCAGACAAACTTCTAAGGTTAGTAGCTAACGTAGAGAAGTTAACTCCAGTAGTCCATTTAAAATCACTCTTATCGATGACATTGTAGTTCAACAATACTTCAAGACCAGAGTTCTCAACTTCACCTATGTTAAGCAATGTAGTTGGGAAAAGGTTTGGTGGTACTGGTACGTTGATTGGTAAAATCATTCCACTTGTTACTCTTGTGAAATAGTCAATTGTACCAGAAAGTTTATTGTTGAAAGCAACGAAATCTAAACCTACGTTAACTTCGTCTTTAGTTTCCCATGATAAATCTGGGTTGTTATTGGATACTGGTCCATAAGACGGTACAAAGGCTCCATTGTAGAAGAAGTTACCCTGACGACCATATCTTAACAAAGAAATGTAAGATTCACCTGGCTGAGTACCTGTTCTACCGTAGCTAGCTCTTAACTTCATAGCATTCACTCCTGTGATATCCACCAAATTAGCAAGGTTTATACCGGCACTAACTGCGGGGAACAATCCCCACTTGTTGTTCTCACCAAATCTTGTGGATCCCTCGTAACGAGAGCTAATTGACAATAGGTACGTGTCATCAAAATTGAAATTAGCACGTCCAAAAAACGCGACTAATTTATTTTCAGAAGCATAACTGAACACAGATGCTAAACCATTTGCAAAATCAAGAGCTGCACCAATGTTATTGTAGGTGAATGCATCCGTTAGGAAATTACCAGCTTGCGTGTAATCACCTTGGAAAAAGAACTCCTGGTAAGAATATCCTCCCAAGAATGACATGTCTAATTTACCTGCTGTTTTATCGTAATTTAAAGTCGCTTCAAACAAATCATTTAAAGTTTCATTATTACGGATAGTAGCTAAACCTTTTCTTCCAAATCCTCCTCCAAACTTAGCAGTCTTAGGAGAGTAAGTACCATTCCAAAACGTTTCTCTCTGGGAAGAGTAGAATGCAGAAGCTTTGAAATTACTTGTAAAGTTGTACTCACCTCGGATACTAGCTAACAACCTGCTTTCACGACCATCGTTTTTGTTTTGTTCGACAATAGATACCGGGTTGAACCAATCAAAGATATCTCGCTCTGCATAACCCCCAAAATTTGGAGATTGTGGATTTGGGTCGTAAATAGGAAGCGTTGGGTTGGTAATAATTGCATATCTAAATGAGTTTTCATTACCAAACTGTCTATCCGCTGTTGTATTGGAAATACTAACTGAAAATAGAGCTTTGTCATTCAATGCTCTTTGAGTTAGGTTCAATCTAGCATTTAATTGATCAAAACCAGAATTAAGACCTACACCTTCTACATTTCGTGAATTTAGGGACATTCTGTAGCTGGTACCTTCATTTCCACCACTGATGGAAAGGTTGTTCACTAAGCTAACTCCTGTTCTTGTCACTGCATCAAACCAGTCAGTTTCTGAGCCTAGGTTATTTGAACCAGGAAGCGCTTTATACTCATCAGCAGTCATTACCTGTATGGTTCGCGCAACGCTTTCTGACGCTGCAGTTCCACTATATTCAACTACTGCTTTTCCTTTTTTACCTGATTTAGTGGTAACCAAAATTACCCCAGAAGATCCTCTTGTTCCATAAATCGCAGCTGCAGATCCATCTTTCAACACATCCATTGATTCGATGTCGTTTGGATCTACTGTACTCAATGAAGCACCAATAACCCCGTCAATTACGATTAGAGGTTCAGCGTTGGCTCCAAAAGAAGAAATTCCACGAAGTCTAATATTAAATCCACCATTGGGGTTACCTCCTGGTCTTGAAATATTAAGACCTGCTACTTTACCTTGGAGCAACTGTCTAGGATCGTTAACAGTACCTTGGTTGAAATCTTCCGCCTTGATACTTGCAACAGCACTCGTGATTTCTTTTTTCTCCTGAGTACCGTAGCCAACAACGACTACTTCATTGAGTCCTTGAATTGACTCAGAAAGAGCTAAATTAATTGATGTTCTTGTGCCTACAGTTTCTTCAACTGTATTATATCCAATGAAGGAAAACACCAAAACATCAGTGGAACTGGCTTCAATGGAATAGTTTCCATCTAAGTCCGTCACCATTCCACGGGTGGTACCTTTTACTAAAACGCTCGCACCTGGGATTCCCTCACCTGTACTTGCATCAGTAACCTTACCTGTTATTCTCGCTTGCTGAGCAGTAGCAGTAAAACCTATGCTAAAGATCAAAAGTGAGAAAAAACACAAAATTAGTAGTCCTTGTTTTTTCATTTGAATTGGGTTTGAGTTTTAAACTTGACCTCGAAATTTAATAATTTTTTAGTTTTTAACAATTTTTAAACAATTATATTGTTAAAATTTTTGTGGCTTTCAGTAAAAAGTTAATCTATTTCTGTAAGATAAAAAATTTTATTCGTTGCTAAACCTTTCGTTTGCTTAGCAACCTCACCTCTGTATTTTTGAAAACAGATGGCAACTCTGCCTCCCTTACCCTCTCTCTAAACTACGGAGTTTTACACCTCCATAAGTGCTAAGATGACACCTAAGGGAATAAACTCTCAAGTGCCTAGCTGCCCTAAAAGCTCGATGTTAGCAATGGACAAGAAAAAAGCTGAAAAAATAATCCAGCCAGTTTTCCGAAGTAAAATCCATCCCTTCTCAGAAGTAGGGTTTTAGGTAATGGCCTCAAAAAGTTATATTTTGAGAAGATTTTAAGTGATCTGATTATCCGCAGCAATTCAAAGAAATCTTAAGGTCCTGACAGGATTACGGATAATCCTGTCAAGTAAATACAATTCTTTTTTTTACACTTGCCTTGTGAAAAAACAGTACCTCTTTATTTTTCTTTTTTACCTCCTTTTCTCTTGCAAGCAGGAGAGCTCCGAACCTTTATTCTCCCTGCTTTCAGAAAGTCAAACTGGCATCACCTTTCGCAATGACCTGGCTTACTCCGAAAAAATAAATCCCTATACCTTCCGTAATTTTTACAACGGTGCAGGAGTTGCCATTGGTGACATCAACCAAGATAGCTTACCCGATATTTTTTTTGCTGGAAACCAGCAAAGCAACCGCCTCTACCTCAATACGGGTGAACTCACCTTCGAAGACATCACCGATAAAGCAGGTCTAAATTCTGAAGGTTCTTGGACCACTGGGGTCAGCATGGCTGATGTGAATGGAGATGAGCTTCTAGATATTTACGTTTGCAAATCTGGACCCATGCAGGGGGCGCGCAGACACAACGAACTCTTTATTAATAATGGAGATCTAACTTTCACCGAAAAGTCCAAGGAATATGGACTAGCTGAGATAGGGCTAAGTCAGCACGCCGTGTTTTTTGACTACGACAAGGATGGAGACTTGGACATGTACTTACTCAGCAACTCTGGACGCTCTGTGGGTCTCAACGACCTCCGCCTAGGGCAGCGGGAAATTCGAGATCCTGACGGCGGAAACAAACTTTTCCGTAACGAAGGCGACCGATTCACCAATGTCTCCCAAGAAGCAGGTATTTATGGAAGCACAATTGGCTACGGACTCGGGGTGACTGTGGCAGACCTCAACCAAGATGGTTGGCCCGATCTTTATGTATCCAATGACTTTTTTGAGCGAGATTACTTCTACCTAAATCAAAAAAATGGGGCTTTTCAAGATATTTTACCACAAGCCATGCCTGAAATCAGCATGGGATCCATGGGTGCTGATATTGCAGACTTAGACAATGACTTGTGGCCCGATGTGATTGTCACCGAAATGCTACCAAAAGATTTGGCGCGGGTCAAGTCCAAAACCCCCTTTGAGGAATGGGATAAGTTTCAAGCCAATCAAAAAGCGGGATATCACCGCCAGTTTACACGGAACACCCTACAGAGACATTTGGGAATTCATCCTCAAGACAGCATCCCCCTATTTGCAGAAGTCGGAAGATGGGCTGGCGTGGAAGCTACCGACTGGAGCTGGGGAGCATTGATTTTCGATGCAGACTTGGATGGCAAAAAAGACATCTTCATTGCCAATGGCATCGTCAAAGACCTAACCGACTTTGATTTTGTAGATTTCTATGCCAACAATCAAGGAAAAATAGATCAATACCGACAAGACTCGGTTTTGATTACAAAAATGATCGATAAATTTCCTTCTGTTCCCCAGCAAAATTTTTTCTTCAAAAACAAAGGAAATCTTCAATTTGAAAACCTAGCTCCTTCACAAGGATTGGAGCAACTTACCTTCAGTACCGGATCCGCTTATGCTGACTTAGACAACGACGGGGATCTTGATTTGGTGATCAACAACCTCAATGAACGGGCCTTTGTATACCAGAACAATAGCAATCCAGGCACCACCACGAACTTCCTTAGCCTTGACCTCGGCAATGCATTTGGTACAAAAGTCACCCTCTACACCGGTGGAGAAAGCCAGATTCAAGAATTTCAGCCTGTCAAAGGATACATGTCCTCAGTAGATCCAAGATTGAATTTTGGACTAGGAAAGCACACAGAGATCGATTCCTTACACATCGATTGGCCTACAGGAAAACGGACCGTGCTAACTAAAATAGAAGCCAACCAAATACTATTTCCCGAGGAATTGGATGCAAAGGCGCTTCAAACTGAATTCAAAATTCCTTCTCCCTACTTCAGTCCTGCTGTAGAATTCACCTTCCCTTACCAACACGAAGAGAGTGAATTCGTTGATTTTGACCGGGATCGCCTCCGCTTTTGGTCGATCAGTAACGAAGGACCTCGAGCTAGCCAAGCCGATATCAATAGAGATGGGAAGATGGAATTAGTTATTCCTGGCGCTAAAGGCCAATCCACATCCCTATGGAAGCAAGGACCTTCGGGAGCTTGGTCTAGGACCCAGACATCCTTATTTGACCAGGATAGCCTTGCTGAAGATGTAGTAGCCCACTTTTTTGATGCCAATGGGGATGGAGCCGCTGATCTAGTGGTAGGCAGTGGAGGAATTGAATTTTCAGACTTCGCCCCTAGTTACCAAGACCGCTTGTATCTCAATGATGGAAAGGGGAATTTTTCTCGCACAGGACAGCAGTTTCCTGCTACACCCACCTCCTTTATTTTAAGTTGGGATGGAGATCAAGATGGCGATTTAGATCTAATAATTGGGCAACGGGGCTTCCCTTTTGGTTATGGAATTGCGGTTGGAGTTCAATTTTGGAAAAATGACGGGAAAGGAAATTTCACGGATGAAAGCACGACGCTGGGCAAACCCTTTGCTTCGCTGGGCATGCTGACCGATGGAGCCTTAGCAGACTTAGATGGAGATGGGAAAACAGAGCTCCTGCTGGCAGGGGAATGGATGGCCCTACAAGTTTTCAGCTTTGATCAAGGAGCTTGGAGCAACCGCACAGCGCAATTTGGCCTAGAAAATACGCGGGGATTTTGGAAACGCATCTTGATAGCAGATGTCAATGGAGATCAAAAAATGGATGTGCTTGCCGGAAACTTCGGTACCAATTCCAGACTGCGAACCAGTGCCACAAAACCCCTACGATTGGCGATCAATGATTTTGATCAAAACGGTTCGATCGAACAAATCCTCCATCACCACGAAAATGGAAAAAGCATCCCTTGGGTACTCAAAAATACGCTCGTCAAGCAAATTCCTTCCTTGAAGAAACAAGTGCTCAGCTATGCTGATTACAAAGACAAAGCATTGGAGGAACTCTTTCCCCAATCGGTATGGGCAAATTCAATAATTTTGCAAGTAGATTGGCTGGAAACTACCCTTTGGGTCAATCAAGGAAATGGAAAAATGGTACCAGAGGCACTCCCTGCAGAAGTACAATACGCCCCTGTTCATGCCATTACCGTACTTCCTAGGCAAGGAAAATCTTCCTTGATACTGCTTGGGGGGAATGAAAGCCGCATCAAACCTGAGCTAGGCACCCAATTGGGGAGCTATGCTTGGGTGCTAGAAATAGACGCTACTAACAAATGGAAAGCCTTAAAACCTCAAGAAAGCGGGCTCTTTGTCTCGGGAGAGATTCGGGATTTTCAATGGATCCAATCCAACAACCAAAGGCACTTATTCGTACTTCGAAACCATGACAAAGCCTTGGTATTTACTGTTCGCTAGTTTTTACCTTTTTTGGCCTTCCTCTCGTGATTCAGCTTATCAGTATTTTCGGGAATTAAAAAAACCTTGTCATCTTTACACGAAGAAACTTCAGAACTTTCCATCCAAAAAAGCATAGCCAAAAACCAGAATGAAAAAGATCCTTGGTGGTTTACTTTTCCTTACCTTCTTAGGCTCGGCCTGTACCTCAAAAGACAAAGTTTCTCCCTTATTTGAGGAGATTGCTGCTGAATCTTCAGGGGTAAGCTTTAAGAACGACCTTACTTTTGATAAGGACTTTAATGTATTTACCTACCGCAACTTCTACAATGGGGGTGGGGTAGCCATTGGAGATGTAAATAACGATGGCCTTGCGGATCTGTATTTTACAGCCAATCTAGGACCCAATCAATTGTACCTCAACAAGGGGGAATTCAAGTTTGAAAATGTAACCGAAAAGGCAGGAGTAGCCGGAACCCGGGCTTGGAGTACCGGGGTGGCCATGGCGGATGTCAATGGCGACGGCTGGCTGGATATTTACGTCTGCAACTCGGGCGATATAAAAGGAGACAACAAACAAAACGAACTGTTTATCAATCAAGGAAATGGTGCCTTCAAAGAGATGGCCGAAGCTTATGGGCTAGCAGATAAAGGTTTTTCTACCCATGCCGTGTTTTTTGATTACGACAAGGATGAAGACTTGGATGTCTACCTACTCAACAATTCCTACCAAGCCATTGGCACCTTCAACAAGATGCAAAATGAACGTCCTGTGCGTGACTCGGTAGGTGGCGACAAACTCTTCCGGAACGATGGGGAAAAGTTTACCGATGTGAGTGAGGAGGCAGGTATTTACGGTTCCGTGATTGGCTTTGGGCTAGGCATCACCATCGGCGATGTAAACCAAGATACTTGGCCTGATATCTTTATTTCAAATGACTTTTTTGAGAAAGACTATCTCTATATAAACAACCAAGATGGAACCTTTACCGAGTCCCTAGAATCTTCGATGCGCTCTATCAGCGCTGCTTCCATGGGAGCCGATATTGCTGATGTCAATGGAGATGGGCTTTTGGATATTTTTGTGACCGACATGCTCCCAGAGCACCCTGCACGACTCAAGCAGGTCACTACCTTTGAAAGTTGGGACAAGTATCAATTCAACAAAACCCATGGCTACCACTACCAATTTTCACGTAACATGCTCCACCTCAACAATGGAGACGGCACCTTCAGTGAGGTGGGTAGACTTGCCAATGTAGAAGCTACGGATTGGAGCTGGGGAGCCTTACTCTTTGACATGGATAACGATGGCAAACGGGACATCTTCGTAGCCAACGGTATTTACCAGGACATTACCGACTTGGATTACCTCAATTTTGTCGATGATGAGGACACCAAAGTCAGAATCATCTCCCAAGAAGGAGTAGACTACAAAGCACTCATTGATCCAATTCCAATCACGCCTATTCCAAATTATGCCTACAAAAACCTAGGCGATCTCCGCTTTGAAAATGTGGCAGATCAATGGGGATTAGGCAAAGCCATCCACTCCAATGGAGCCGCTTATGGGGATTTGGATAACGACGGTACCTTAGATTTGGTGGTCAACAATGTAAATGCAACCGCCCAAATCTTTAAAAATATGGGCAAAAGCCTACAACCTGATCTGCACAGCATTCAATTGCAGTTGATAGGTAAAGGGAAAAATACTGGGGCCATAGGCTCACAGATTCAAGTGAAAGCTGGCGATCAGGTATTTTATACCGAACAGATGCCCAACCGAGGTTTTCAATCCAGCGTGGATCCAAAAATCACCATTGGCTTGGGCAAAGTAACTGTTATTGATGAGCTCAAGGTTTTGTGGCCCGATGGAAGTTTTACCCAGATGACCAAGGTGCCTGTGGATCAACTTCTCAAATTACGCTGGGAAGAGGCGGGAGCACTTCCAGAGGGAACCTCTTTTTTCCCCAGTCCAAGTCCTGGCAAATTTGTAAAATCCAATAATCTAGAGCTTGACTTTACACACCAGGAGAATGAGTTTATTGATTTCGATCGAGATCGACTTACCTACCTGATGCTGTCCACGGAAGGCCCGGCATTTGCCAAAGGTGATGTCAATGGAGATGGTCTCGACGACCTATTCTTTGGCGGAGCCAAAACCTTCCCTGGTAAACTTTACCTTGCCAAAAAAGGAGGAGGATACACCTATAAACCCCAAGAATCCTTTGACCTAGACGCCATTTCAGAAGATACAGATGCCGTATTTTTTGATGCAGACAAGGATGGAGACGCAGACTTATTTGTAACTTCTGGAGGTAATGAATCTGGGTTTGGAAGTATTGATCTTGCCGATCGACTCTACCTCAATGATGGTAAAGGTACCTTTACCAAAGGCTTCAACACCGGCTTGATGGGTATTTTTGGAAGTAGCTCGGCCGTAGCACCAATAGACCTCAATGCAGATGGAGCACTCGACTTGGTTGTGGGCGGAAGACTTATCCCCTTCACCTATGGGGTATCAGCAGATGCCCAACTATGGATCAACGATGGCAAAGGAAATTTCACCGAACAGTCCGCAGCTTTGGCTCCTGAACTGAAGGCTATTGGAATGGTAACCGATGCCAAGGTCTTGGATTACGATGGAGATGGATTGCAAGATGTGGTGTTAGTCGGCGAATGGATGGCCCCAACCTTCTTCAAGAACGTAGGGAAGAAGTTGGAAAAAGTGCCCCTACCGGGGATGGAAAATCTTAAAGGTTGGTACCGAACCCTAGAAGTGGGAGACTTCAACGGGGATGGCAAGCCTGACCTAGCATTAGGCAATCAAGGATTCAATACTCGCATGAAGGGGTCAACTTCCCGTCCAATCCGGATGTATCTCAATGATTTTGATCAAAATGGATCTGTCGAACAGATATTTACACAAGTAGTGGATGGAGTATCCATTCCCTACACGCTAAAGCATGAACTTGAAAGGCAGGTACCTAGCATCAAGAAAAAGTACATCCGCTATGCAGATTATGTAAGCCAAAGTCTGCATGATATTTTTAGCAAAGAAGTGATCGATCGTTCCATTATTCAGGAAATGAACCACCTGGAATCTGGAATTTTACTCAACCAAGGTGCGGGCAACTTCGCTTGGAAGCCTTTTCCTGTGGATGGGCAGAAATCTTGGATCTTTGCAATTCATGTGCTAGACATCAACGAGGATGGTATTGAAGATTTGATTTTAGGCGGCAACTTATCCCATGTCAAGCCAGAACTTGGAAAATACGATGCGAGCTATGGAGAAATATTTCTCGGAAAAGGAGATGGGACCTTTGCCTTCTGGCCCAATCGAATTCATGGATTGAAATTAGACGGTGACATCAGATCCATTGCAAGCCTTGGAGGCAAGCAACTCCTTTTCGTGAAGAATAGCGCTCCTGCAGAAATCTGGACCTATTAATGGCTTCCATTAAGACAGAGTAAATACCTGAGTATAATCATTTGGGAATATTCTCCATTTGGGTAACTTTGAGGTTCTCGAATGAATGTATTCGAGGCAGCCCCAGCTACTTATCCCCTGTTGACATTTCCATGCGTTTCCAAAGAATAGTACTCCTTTCCAT
Organism: Cytophagales bacterium; assembly: GCA_005788235.1. Taxonomy (GTDB): domain Bacteria; phylum Bacteroidota; class Bacteroidia; order Cytophagales; family Cyclobacteriaceae; genus Algoriphagus. Next base: position 16,373 of record SXYU01000023.1, on the reverse strand, counting down.
CCTGCTTTTGGTAGTAGTGATTTCGTGCCGAGAGAAAAAAGATTACTCACAGGCCATCACAGATGGAAGTTATTTTCACCGTGCACAAAAACAAATCACGGAAGTCATCATCCATGATATTTTTTCACCCCCTGTCGCCGCACGAATTTATTCCTATTCCTCCTTGGCGGGCTATGAAGTAGCTGCAGCGACTGATCCTGCAAATTACGCCTCCTTGATGGGGCAGCTCAATGGATCCGAGCCCATCACAATCCCTGTACCGGCAAATATTTACCCCCCGCTTGCCTCCTTAGCCGCCTATTATCATGTAGGAACTGCCTTGATTTTTTCTGAGGAGAAAATGCATGCACACCGAGATTCTGTATTTGAAGAACTTAAAGAAAAAGGAATTCCTGACGACGTGTTTGAAGCGTCAGTAGCCTTTGGACAAGCCATCGGGGATAAGATTAGGGAATATTCCAAAAAAGACAACTACCACCAAAGCCGTTCCTTTCCCAAATACACCGTCACTAGTGAGCCAGGTACTTGGCAGCCTACTCCTCCTGCCTACATGGAAGCTGTTGAACCGCATTGGAATAAGATCCGAACCTTTGTGTTGGACTCCGCTGCCCAATTCAAAGTAAATCCTCCTCCACCATTCTCTACAGACCCTAACTCTGACTTTTACAAAAGAGCAATGGAAGTTTATGAGTCTCAAAAAATGGCCGTAGAAGAGCAAACAGCCATTGCTAACTTCTGGGATTGCAATCCCTACAAAATGAATGTTAAGGGACATGTGATGTTTGCCACCAAGAAAATTACTCCAGGAGGACACTGGATGGGTATTGCATCCATTGCTTCGGCTACTGCAAAAAAAGACTGGAAAGGCACCATTGAAGCCCTAGCCTTGACTGCAATCTCACTTAATGAGGCATTTATTGCCTGTTGGGATGAAAAATACCGTAGCCGCACCATTCGCCCTGAAACCTACATCAACCAGCACATTGATGAAAACTGGGTTCCACTACTTCAAACCCCTCCTTTTCCGGAGCATACCTCAGGACATAGCGTAGCCTCAACTGCAGCATCTTACACCTTGGCTCAGCTATTTGGGGATCAGCTTCACATAGTAGACAGCACCGAGGTGGCCTATGGTCTGCCTGTCCGGGAGTTTGACTCCTTCTCTCAGGCTGCATCCGAAGCTGCTATCAGCCGTTTTTATGGGGGCATCCATTACATGACTGCCATTGAAGAAGGCAGCAAGCAGGGCAAGCAGGTGGGGGAATGGATTTGGAAAAACATCTCCACAAGACCAGATAAGGTAGCAGGTAAAAAATAAGACCCCCTTTTACTTTTAGTCTTTTTTCACGCTGATCTAAATAGAAAAATCCGCTGATTTAATTCTTTTGATCTGCGGAAATTTTCCTTGATCCGCCGCGGCGGAGCGTGAAATATTTTTTTTCACGCAGAGAGACTAGGGAAAATAGGATATGTCGCTCCACTGGAGCGAACGACCTTCACATATTGTTCAGTCTCTATTAACATATTGCTCCTCTGGAGCAGAAATTCCATTATTATCTGATTGAATGAAAAGAAGTGAGATTTTGGCTAAACCATCTCTTACCAATCCTTTTTTTCAAAGAAGCTAGGAGGTAGTGACTTAGGAGTTTTTTCTTTGCCCCAGAGGGGCAAAATGTTAATAGAAATTACGGTAGATCAAGGAGCGCTCCGGAGGTGCGCTATCAATCCCTAAGAAAAATTACAATCAATATTTTCTACCCGTACAATTTTTTGTCTAGAATATACTGTTCCACCCGCTCTGGAAGAAGGTACCGAACAGACAAGCCCTCTTGGATGGATTGCCGAATAAACGTTGCAGAAATATCAAGCAAAGGAGCGTCTAAATAGCTGAGCCCAGGATGATCCAGTGTTTTAACTTCCCCTGGACGAGGATACACCAAGATGGGATAGTTATCCAAGATAGCTTGGTGATTCTTCCACTTATGGAAATGGCTCAGGTTGTCCGAACCTAAAAACAAGGAAAACTGGTGCTGGGGGTACTTATCGCTCAGGTAGGTAAGTGTATCGATGGTGTAGCTGGGTCGTGGCATCCGAAACTCTACATCAGAAGCCCTAAACTGAAAATTATCATCAATAGCAAGTTCTACCATTCGAAGGCGATCATGCTCATGAGCTAAGGATTCCTGCTTTTTGAAGGGGTTTTGCGGACTGACTACAAACCAAACTTGGTCTAGCCCTCCCTGTTGAAAAAGCGTCTGGGCGATGATCAAATGCCCCACATGAATGGGGTTAAAACTACCGAAATACAGCCCTATCTTCATTCTTTGGCATTCAAAAACTTATTGACAAAAACTACTGTTTCCGCTGAAGACCTCGCGAAATCATCGTTTAGAATGGTCACATCAAACTGCGGCTCAAAAGTCATCTCAAACTTGGCCTTGTAGATTCTTCGAGAAAGCGATTCTTCCGATTCGGTACCCCGATCATTTAGCCGCGATTCCAAGATGTCCAGGGAGGGAACCTTCACAAAGATGGCCAAAGCCTGCTCTCCAAAATATTTCTTCAGAGCCAATCCACCTTTGACATCCACATCAAAAATCACTGCCTTCCCTTCCTCCCAAATTCGGTGTATCTCCTCTTTCAGCGTGCCATAAAAATTACCCGCATACACTTCCTCCCACTCTACAAATTCATCTTGATCAATTTTATTTTTAAACTCTTCGATACTCAAAAAATAGTAGTCTCTCCCATGCACTTCGTGTCTGCCGCGCTTGTCACGCGTACAAGCAGAAATAGAAAATCCCAAATTAGGAACCTGCTGCATGAGGTGCTTGACTAGGGATGTTTTTCCAGATCCAGAAGGTGCGGAAAAAATTATAGCTTTGCCAGAAGGATTACTCATCGTGGGTCTTGAATCATTTGACGAATCGACTCCGCCAGTTTATCAGGTAAAGGTTGCTTGGTACATTTGGTTTTAAGCACCTCACGAATGGCTTGCTCTAGGTGAAAATGTGCAAAGCAGGGCTGACATTTGTCCAGCTTCACTTGTAGTATCTCTTCACCTTCTTCCACAAGCTCTCCATCGAGAATACGCTCCAGGAGCTGAAAGCACTTGCTTACGTCACTGCATTGCAGTTTCCGATCAGGGGATGATCCGTTGTTGTTTTCCATAGCTAATCGTTTATTCCTCCTCTTCGTACCTGCCGTAGCCCATCGATTGGGCATAGCCTTTTAGTATATCTTTCAGTAGATGCCTCGCCCGATGCAGCCTTGATCGCACCGTGCCGATAGGAATATCCAAAATTTTTGACATTTCTTCATAGGTGAAGCCCTCCAAATCCGCTAAAATTATAACGGTTCGAAAGTCTACAGCCAAACCATTTAGGGCATTGGAGATCTCATCCCCCAACATGTCCCTCACCGACTCTGCTCGAAGGTCACTCGTACTTTGGTAGTCTACATCATCAGAATTGTAGAAGGTTTCCACTTCCTGATAATCTACCGTTGCAGGCTTTTTGCTTCTTTTTCGGTAATCGTTGATGAAGCTGTTTTTGAGAATACGGAAAAGCCATGCCTTGGCATTGGTTCCCTGTTCAAAGGAATTGATGAAGCGAAAGGCCTTCATGTAGGTATCCTGAACCAAATCCTTGGCATCATCCTCATCAAAGGTCAGTCGGAATGCAAAGTTGTACATGGAATCGATGTGGGGCATAAATTCCCCATCAAAGACCGCAGATCGCTCTTCCTGAGAATATTTCCTTCGCTGAACTTCCGACATAAATCAAAAGTACGCAATGCCTCAATTTATACCTAAATTCCCCTTCTATTTCCCTGCTTTTCCTTTATTTTGTATCAGCTTTCCTCCCCAACGGGATAAATTACCCCACACCCTCGCAAACGCATGCTTTTCTTTCGTCTGTTTTCCCGATTACCCCTCGGAATCTTGTATCTTTTTTCTGACTTCCTTTACTTGATTGCCAGATATGTGGCCCAGTACCGCAAAAAAGTGATCGATGAAAACTTGCTTCATGCTTTTCCTGAAAAAACAGCTAGAGAGCGGAAAGCGATTCGAAATAGGTTTTACCGAAACTTCACCGACTCCATCGCTGAAACCATCAAATCAATCAGTATTTCCAAGAAAGAATTGGCTCAAAGATTTACAATCACCAATCAAGATTTCCTAGATGAAGAGGTGAAAAATGGAACAAGTGTATTGCTACTTGCTGGCCATTTTTTTAATTGGGAACTAGGACTTCAACAAGCTGCTGTACTCAGCGAGGTACCTTCTGAGGGCGTCTATTTAAAAATCAACAGCCCTTTTTTCAACGAACTCATGTACCAAGCGCGCACCCGATTTGGAAATACCATCACGGAGAAAAATGAGTTTCGCGAAACCGTCAAAACCTTAGCTACCGATCACCGCGTTGTCCAACTTGCTGCAGATCAGCGACCCAATCGACGAACCACCCGCTACCAGCGCTCCTTCCTGAACCGACCCGCCTACTTCTATGAAGGAGCAGAACACATCGCCAAAAACAAAAACCTGCCGGTGTACTTTGGGGAAATATCGAAATTAGGGAGAGGACGCTACCAAGCTACCTACGAACTCCTCGCAAAAGGCCCCTACGATGCGCATCTAGAGCACAGCATTACGGATGTCTTCTGTGCTAGATTGGAAGCGAATATCCACCTGCAGCCTGACTTATACCTCTGGAGCCACAAACGCTGGAGACTGTAACCCCGCAGGTTGCCAACGCGAGAATGGGCTTCGTCTAATTTTAGAAAACAAGTTCAAGCCGAGAACAATTGAATAAACTAGTTTAATTACAGATTAAGCTTGATACCTGGGTAATGGCTTGTAGTCTTGCTACTTTTATCTTGCTAATTGAACCTACACAAATGGATTACCTCAACGAACTCAATTCCGAACAACGACAAGCCGTAGAACATACAGATGGCCCTGTAATGATCATTGCGGGTGCAGGCTCTGGCAAAACTCGGGTACTCACCTACCGGATCGCACATCTTATCTATGCCAAAGGGGTGGATGCGTTTAACATCCTGTCGCTCACTTTTACCAACAAAGCGGCGAGCGAAATGAAGCACCGCATCGAAAAATTGGCAGGCCTTGAAGCTAGGAATACTTGGATGGGGACTTTTCACTCTGTTTTTGCAAAAATCCTGCGTGTGGAAGCTGATAAACTAGGCTACCCCTCCAACTTCACCATTTACGATACCGACGACTCCAAATCCCTGATCCGCACCTTGGTGAAGGAACTCCGTCTCGACGATAAGGTATACAAGCCAAGCGTGGTCCTATCCCGAATATCTGGGGCAAAAAATAGGCTTATTTCTTGGCAAACCTACCAAAACGACCCCTTTGTGAAGGCAGATGACGAAGCTGCCCTTCGTCCTCGGATGGGGGAAATTTACCAGCGCTACCAGGAACGCCTCTTCAAAGCAGGCGCCATGGACTTTGACGACCTGCTCTTCAATACCAATATACTCTTCCGAGACCACCTCGAGGTACTCAACAAATACCAGCAGCGCTTCAAATACGTGATGGTGGACGAGTTTCAGGACACCAACATTTCCCAGTACCTAATCACCAAAAAACTAGCAGCAGTACACCAAAACATCTGTGTGGTGGGGGACGATGCCCAAAGTATTTATGCTTTCCGAGGAGCAGACATCCAGAATATCCTAAATTTTGAGAAAGACTACCCGGACTTGTTTGTGGTAAAGCTGGAGCAAAACTACCGATCTACCAAGACCATCGTAGAAGCTGCCAACTCCATCATTGACAAGAACAAGTCCCAACTCAAGAAAATCGTCTGGACCTCCAATCCTGAAGGAGATCTCATCGAACTATTCAAAGCATCTTCCGATAACGAGGAGGGGCGAATCGTAGCCAACACCATTTTTGAGGAAAAAAACAATAAACAGCTTAATAATAGCGATTTTGCGATTCTCTACCGCACCAACTCCCAGTCCCGATCCATGGAGGAGGCCTTGCGGAAACTCAACTTGACCTATAAAATCGTAGGTGGACTATCCTTCTACCAACGCAAAGAAATCAAGGACCTCATGGCCTACCTGCGCTTTGCCGTCAACCCTGCCGACGAGGAAGCCTTCAAGCGCATCATCAACTACCCCAAAAGGGGGATAGGTGACACCTCCGTTGAAAAAATTCTCGTTTCCGCCTACGAACACGACATCCCACTTTGGGATGTAGTACAAAATGCGCACAGCTTCCTAGGAGGCCGTGCGGGAGTGTCCGTGGATGACTTTTCAACCATGATCAAGGCTTTCCAAATCGAAATCGAACGCAAGGATGCCTTTGAGGCAGCGAGTACTGTGGCTAAACAAAGTGGCTTGCTCCGGGAACTTTATGAAGACAAGACCATCGAGGGCCTCAACCGCTACGAAAACGTGCAGGAATTGCTGAATGCCATCAAGGAGTATGTGGACAATCCCGAAAACGAAGACAAAAGCTTGGGTGCCTTCTTGCAAGAAATCGCCTTGCTCACCGACAACGACCAAGACAAAAGCCAAACCGATACGATTACGCTGATGACCATCCACGCCTCCAAAGGCTTGGAATTTAAACAGGTTTTTGTGGTCGGCATGGAGGAAGATCTCTTCCCCTCCCAGATGATGATGCAGAGTAGAGAGGACTTGGAAGAGGAACGAAGGTTATTTTATGTAGCCTCCACACGTGCTATGGAGAAACTCTACCTGAGCTATGCATTGACGCGCTACCGCTATGGTCGATTGCTCAACTGTGAGCCAAGCCGGTTTTTGGAAGAGGTAAATCCTGCCTTACTCAAAGTTAACAAACGTATGGCTGCCACTCGAGAGCTACCTGGAGCCTTGAGAAGTGAGGGCTCTCTAGGAGGTGCGGGATTTATTGGGCTCAAAAAACTTCCGGAAACCCGCCTACCTTCATCGATGCACGTGCATAGCCCAAACCCTGACTTCAAACCAAGCAATACCAATGCGCTTCAAGAAGGGCAATTGGTGGAGCACCCTAAGTTTGGATTTGGAAAGGTTCAAAAAATTGAAACCGAAGGACTTAACAAAAAAGCAAGCATTCATTTTGAACATTTTGGGGAGAAAACTTTATTGCTTAGCTTTGCCAAGCTGAGAATTATAGACTAATTCCGTACACGCCTACATTTGCTATTTTTTTATTACCTTATACAAGGAAAAAATAGGAGGCGTCATGAAGCATAACGATTCAGAAAAACAACAACTTATTTTGAAAGAATACGGAAAGAATATCCAACAACTGGTACAGCATGTAGTCGCGATTGAAGATCGAGAGCGACGTACACAAAGTGCCCACACTATTATTGAAATCATCAAGCAACTCAATCCTACTGTCAAACAGGAAAATGACCAAAAGCTATGGGATGACTTGTACATCATGTCAAACTTTACCTTAGATATAGACGGTCCTTTTCCAATGCCAGAAAAAGAGTTGTTGGGTAAAAAGCCTCCTCATATTGGCTATCCAAAGGGTCAAATCAAGTTTAAACACTACGGTAGAAATATTGAGAAGCTAATCGAAAAAGCCATCGAGATCGAGAATGATGAAGAGCAGGAAAATGCAATCATCTACATCGGACAGCTGATGCGTAGTTTCCACTCCACCTGGAATCGGGATAATTTTGATGACAATATCATCCTAGATGACATCAAAACTCTTTCCAAAGGCAAGCTTCATATCGACTTGGAAAAAGTTCAAGAAAATGCCCTTTTTGAATCCAATACAAGGAGAGATTTTAAAATTCCGCATCAAGAAGAGGAGCACGCTAAAAAGAAAAATAACCACGGAAAAAAATTCCGCCCTGCCCACAAAAAACGCAGATAAACACATGGCCTCTTTTAAAGTAGAAGGTGGACACCGCCTCAAAGGAGAAATCACTCCTCAAGGAGCAAAAAACGAAGCGCTACAAATCCTTTGTGCCGTACTATTAACCTCTGAAAAGGTTACGATTCACAAAATCCCTAATATTCGCGATGTCAACAAGCTTATCGAGCTACTTTCTGACATGGGTGTGAAGGTGCAGAAACTGGCACCCGAATCCTACACTTTCCAGGCAGATGAGGTGAATTTGGATTACCTAGAAACCCAAGATTTTCTTAATAAGGCCTCTGCACTTCGTGGTTCGGTAATGATCCTAGGACCCTTATTGGCGCGCTTTGGCACGGGTAAACTATCCAAGCCAGGAGGAGATAAAATCGGCCGCCGACGCATGGATACTCACTTTTTTGGTTTTCAGAAATTAGGTGCCAAGTTTCACTACGATGCCAAAAACGAGATCTTCCACATCGATGGCAAGCATCTGAAAGGGACCTACATGCTCCTAGATGAGGCATCCGTAACCGGTACAGCCAACATCGTGATGGCAGCCGTGATGGCCGAGGGGAAGACCACCATCTACAATGCAGCCTGCGAACCGTACTTGCAGCAACTCTGCGACATGCTCAACCGAATGGGCGCCAACATCACTGGCGTAGGATCCAACCTCCTCCACATCGAAGGAGTAAAGACCTTAGGAGGCACTACCCATACGCTACTTCCAGACATGATTGAGATCGGCTCTTTCATCGGGATGGCCGCCATGACTCAGTCTGAAGTCACCATCAAGGACTGTCAAATCCACCGATTGGGCATTATCCCAGACACCTTCCGACGCATGGGCATCCGGTTGGAGTTTAGAGGGGATGACATTTTTGTACCGGAACAAAAACACTATGAAATCGAAACCTTCATCGATGGATCTATTCTTACGGTAGCGGATCAAATCTGGCCTGGCTTCACGCCTGACCTCCTATCCATCATCTTGGTGACAGCCACTCAGGCAAAGGGAACTGTTTTGGTGCACCAAAAAATGTTTGAATCCCGACTATTCTTCGTGGATAAATTGATCGACATGGGTGCTCAGATCATCCTCTGTGATCCGCACCGGGCTACGGTCATCGGTTTGGATCGAAAATACCCGCTTCGAGGCATCAAGATGACCTCCCCAGACATCCGTGCAGGGGTATCTCTCTTGATTGCAGCCATGTCTGCTACCGGTACTTCGGTGATTGATAATATTGAGCAAATCGACCGCGGCTACCAAAACATCGACGAGCGTCTCAATGCGCTGGGTGCCAAAATCACTCGGATTGATTAACTCTATTTGACACCAAACTTTCAGATCCCTTTGGCCAAAAAGCCAAGGGGATTTTTATTTCTGGCACCTATTTCTATCCTTTTGTAGGATTTTTTGGTAACTTCTTGGCCAATTCAAAGAAGCAAAGTGACCTTATGACCAAAAAGAAACTCAGAAGCCAGGAATGGTACGGCAGAACTGGTAAAGACGGTTTTATCTATCGGTCTTGGATGAAAAACCAAGGACTCCCCCACCACCTATTTGAAGGCGAAAAGCCGGTAATCGGCATCTGCAATACCTGGTCCGAACTAACCCCCTGCAATGCCCACTTCCGTGATTTGGCCGAAGCGCTCAAACGCGGCATCTGGGAAGCAGGAGGATTTCCCCTCGAATTTCCGGTCATGTCCTTGGGCGAATGCTCCATCAAGCCCACCGCCATGCTTTTTCGCAACCTCGCCTCCATGGATGTGGAAGAAAGCATCCGCGCCAATCCCATGGACGGGGTCATCCTAATGTGTGGCTGTGACAAAACCACTCCATCTCTCGTAATGGGCGCTGCCTCGGTCAACCTCCCCACTCTCGTGCTCTCGGGAGGCCCTATGCTTGTGGGTCGATTCAAAGGTAAAAAAATAGGTACCTCTGATATTTGGCGATTTGCTGAAGACTTCAAGCTTGGTAAACTCTCCCAAGAAGAATTTATCGAAGCAGAAGCAGCCATGTCCCGATCTGTAGGACACTGTGCACCTATGGGCACTGCCTCCACGATGGCCGCCATGGTGGAAGCCCTAGGATTGGCATTACCAGACAATGCCACCATACCCGCTGCGGATTCCCGACGCAAAGTAATGGCTCACATGGCCGGTATGCGCATTGTGGAGATGGTCAAGGAAGACCTGACCATGGATAAGATTCTTACCCGCAAAGCCTTTGAAAATTCCATCATGGTCAACGCAGCCGTAGGAGGATCTACCAATTTCATCCTTCACCTGATTGCCATTGCCAAACGAATTGGTGTGCCCTTGGACCTCGCAGACTTTGATGAATTTTCTTCTCGGATTCCACTCATCGCCAATGTGCAGCCTTCTGGGGAGCATTGGATTGAGGACCTATTTTATGCAGGCGGACTGCCTGCAGTCATGAAGGAGATCGAAAAGCACCTCCATACCGAAGCACTCACCATCAATGGCAAGACCCTAGGTGAAAACATTGCCAAGGCTGAATGCTGGGACAGAAACCTGATAGGCACATTCGAAAACCCCATCAAACCGGAGTCTGGTATCGCCGTACTGAAAGGCAATCTTTGTCCCAATGGAGCCGTGCTGAAACCATCGGCGGCCAGCCCTAGCCTGCTGACCCATACAGGTCGAGCAGTAGTCTTCGAAGATATCGACGATTACAAAGCACGAATCGATGACCCCCAGCTGGATATTGACGAGACCTGCGTGATGGTCTTGAAAAAAGTTGGCCCAAAAGGCTACCCTGGCATGCCCGAGGTGGGCAACATGGGGCTACCCAAAAAACTCTTAGAAAAAGGGGTCAAAGACATGGTTCGCATCTCAGATGGGCGCATGAGCGGCACGGGCTTCGGTACCGTAGTGCTGCATGTCTCCCCAGAATCCGCCATCGGTGGGCCACTTGCCCTGGTGCAAACCGGAGACTTGATCGCCTTGGATGTTCCCAAGCGAAGCCTGAATCTGCTGATTTCTGACCAGGAAATGGCAAGGCGCCAAACGGCATTTCAGCCAAGCCCTCTCCCTTACGACAGAGGCTATGTCAACTTGTTTCTCGACAAGGTCAACCAAGCCCACGAAGGGGTAGATTTCGATTTTCTCCAAGGAAGTTCGGGGCCCGAAGTAAAGCGAGATTCCCACTAAATTTTAAATCAATTAGAATTGGCCACCTATAGTCGAATCCTTAACAATAGCAAATGACCAAAGTAGCACTCATCACCGGAGCAGGACAAGGGATAGGACTCGCCATAGCCCGGAAATTACAGGAAGAGGGTTCCCATATACTCCTCAATGATCGGGAGAAAAGCCTTACGCAGGAGGCCGTAGCCCAGCTTTCTCGTTTGGGAAAAGGATCGGTCATCGGCTGTTCGGGCGACGCCGCAGACCCAGAGGTCATCGAGGAGATGCTGGCCCTTGCTGTAAAAAAATACGGGACCATCGACCAGCTGGTTTGCAATGCTGGCATCACGCAATTTGGTAATTTTTTGGACTATGGAAGAGCGGATTTTATGGAAGTAGCCCGGGTCAATCAGGCAGGGACTTTCTTCCTCACGCAAGCAGTGGCTCGCCTAATGAAGTCTCAGGAAAAAGAGGGAGCGATCTTATTTACTTCCTCGGTGACCGCTCACCAAAGTCATGAAAATCTCGCAGCCTACGCCATGAGCAAAGCGGCCATCGAAATGCTGGCCAAAAACCTAGTGTTGGAACTTGCTCCCTTAGGCATACGCATCAATACCATTGCCCCAGGGGCGACGCTGACAGAACGCACTACCTCGGACCCAAACTATGCGGCCACCTGGTCCAAGATCACCCCCTTAGCCAGACCAGCTTACCCCGAAGATATTGCAGCAGCGGCAGCATTTCTCCTCTCAGATGCAGCCAGACACATCACCGGCCAAACCCTCATCATCGATGGGGGATGGACCGCAATCAGCCCTTCCCCTTATGCCTAGGTTAGCACCACAGTTTACGCCGGCACCTCCACCCTGGACCCTACATGGGGAAGGAATCATGTTGCTCTACCGCTTCAAAAAATCCTGGATAGAAAGCAATTCCAATCTCCCTGCCCAGCTCCAAGGTCAATTTAAAGGAGGCTTCGGCTATGTCATGCTGGTGGATTACAGCAGCTCCCCCGTAGGTCCCTACCAGGAGTTACTTTTTATCCCAGGCCAATTCGGAGAAAAGAAATTTCAATCCATCACCCGCATTCTGGTCAGCTCGGAAGCCAGCACCGACCAGGGTCGAAAAAACTGGGGAATTCCCAAGGAGACGGCGAGCTTCCTTTGGGAAAAAGAAAAAGGTAAGGACAGCATTCAGGTGGAACTGGATGGAAAAAAGTTACTCGACACAGAAATTACCCATGGGGGAATTTCATTTCCAATCAGCACCGCCTTGCTTCCACTACGCCTGAAGCAGTCGCTGGATGAAAAAATATTTGTTACACTCCCAAAAGGAAGTGGCTGGGGCAAATTGGCTCGAGTGCGGCGCATGAAGGTAGATCCCCAACTCTTTCCAGACCTAGTAGGCATCCATCCCTTAATTGCCCTCAAAGTCAATCCTTTTACCATTCACTTCCCTAATCCTCTCCTACTACCCAACCATGAATAGCTTCAAGGACGCCAAAGTCATTGTCACGGGAGCAGGTTCAGGCATTGGCAGAGAGCTGGTTAGCCAGCTCTATCCGCAAACTCAAAAGATCTTGGCCGTAGACTTCCTCCCCGAAGCCTTGGAATCCCTTCAAAGCGAATTCCCAGACTTGGTAACCTTGTGTGCAGACTTAAGCCTTAAGGAAGGAAACTCCGCAATACTAGCCTGGGTAAACGCGAATTGGACACAGGTTGATGTTTGCTTCGCCAATGCAGGTAGGGCAGAGTATGGAGACGCCTCCCAGCAAAATTGGGAGGAGATGGAGCACCTCTTTCAGCTAAATGTGCACTCACCCATCCAACTTGGGCTGGCCTTGAAACGCGCTTTTCCTGACCAATCCCTCCGGCATGTAATCACTTGTTCGGCCATCGCCCATTGGGCCATTCCAGGCTACAGCCTGTACGGTAGCACCAAAGCCGCAATCCTCCAATGGGCCGAATCGCTCTGGGCGGAGCGGGCAGGAGATTGGTTGACTCTCGTATATCCGATTGCTACCGCTACCTCTTTTTTCGATGCTGCAGGAACCGATATTCCAAAAGCATTTCCAATTCAATCTCCTCCAGAGGTCGCCTCAGCCATCCTAATGGGTGTTGCCAAAGGGAAAAAGAAAATTTTCCCCTCCACCCTCTTTCGCAGTCTCCTATTCTTAAATCGATTTCTCTTTTTCCTCCAACCTTTGGCACAGTATCTCGAATATGTAAAATTCAAAAATTGGCTATCCAAATCTACTTCCTGATTCCTACCCCTAACTTACCATGAAAAATCTAGTGCTATTTAGCTTTCTTCTCCTGGGTTTTTTTGCTTCCTGTCAACAGCAAGCCCCAGTCCCTGACTCCCTCCCCATGCAAGTGGCCAAGGCTTATGGCTTTGAAAATTGGGACCAGGTCAGGTCCATCGGCTACACCTGGAATGTGCAGCGCGACTCAGTCACCCTAGTGTCCCGATCTTGGAAATGGAATATCCAAGACAGTACCGTGTCATTCGCTGACGCAGACACCAGCTTTACCTACAGCCTAATGGCAGATTCCCTGCCGAAGCAGGACGGGGCATTTATCAACGATAAGTATTGGGCTATGATGCCCTTCCAGTTGGCCTGGGATACTGGATACACCTACGAAGTACTCGAAAATGCGACCTCCCCGATTCAGGGCCTTCCCTCCACCAAACTCAGCATTCTCTACGGCGCCGAGGGCGGATATACTCCTGGGGATGCCTACGATTTGTACCTAAATAAGGAGCATCAAATCTTGGAATGGACCTTCCGCAAAGGAAATGCCCCCGAAGGGCGCACCTGGACCTGGGAGAAGGCGGTAACCTTTGGCCCAATCCAACTCAGTTTGGAGCACAAGGACGCCACAGGCAAGCGCTTCATCTGGCTAACCGATGTAACAGTGGAGTAAACCAATTGCTACACTCCAAACCAACCTCCAATTTTTCTTTGATATGAAAAAATCAACTCCTCGCCGGCAATTCCTTCTGCAATCGGGAGCCCTCCTCGGTGCAGGACTCCTTGCAACTCCCTTTACAGGTTGGGCTAGCCCCATCCAAAAATCCTGGACTGTAGGCGAGATCATGGACTTGTTTATCTCCCAAGTGCCCAAGGCTCCCTTTGCCCAGACGGTGGATACGATCAAGATTGGTTCTAGAGACACCATCGTCACGGGAATCGTAACCACCATGTTTCCCAGCATAGCGATCATCAAAAAGGCGGTGGAGTTGAAGGCCAACCTGATTATTCCCCACGAACCTACCTTTTACTCGGGTCAGGACGAAACCGACTACCTGCAGAATGACCCTGTATTTCGTGGCAAATACGACCTACTGGCCAAGCATCAGATCACTATCTGGAGAAATCACGACTACGTGCACCGCATGCAAGACGATGGAGTACGGATCGGGGTGGTGGAGGAACTCGGTTGGAAGGACTACTACACACCAGGAAGCCCGATTTTGCAGGTCCCTCCAACAAATTTGAAGGCGGTGATCGACCACATCAAAACCCGAATGCAGGTGCCCGCCATGCGCTATGTGGGAGACCTGAACCAATCCGTATCAAAAGTACTCCTCCTTCCTGGAGCCGTGGGAGGGAAAACGCAAATCACCCGAATCCAAGAACACCGTCCGGATGTGCTGATCTGTGGGGAATCCAACGAGTGGGAAACTCCCGAATACGTCAAAACGGCCAATGAACTCGGAATGAAACTTTCCATGGTCGAGATCGGCCACTCAGCCAGTGAAGAAGGAGGCTCCGGATTTGTAAAAAATTGGTTGCACACCCATGTCCCTGGCGTCCCAGTCTACCACATTCCTTCTGGCAATTCCCTGTCGGTTTACTAACTTTAGCCTTTCACAAGTTTCCCAAATTCCCATCCCATGAAACGCTTTGTTTTCGCCCTGCTTCTGGTATCCGCTCCACTCTTTTCCTTCGCCCAACAGCAATTGAGCAAGGAGGAGAAAAAATTGCTCGAGCGCATCGATAAAAATTACCAGGAAACGGTAGCGCTCTTGGAGGAGGTCATCAACATCAATTCGGGTTCACTCAACCTGGAAGGTGTGCGAGAAGTGGGCCGTGTTTTTGAACGGGAATTTCAAAAAATCGGATTTCAAACCGAGTGGGTAGATGTTCCCGCAGAAGTAAAGCGTGCAGGACATTTTGTAGCTACCCGTAAAGGGAGCAAAGGAAAAAAACTCTTCCTCATCGGGCACTTGGATACGGTCTTTGAAAAAGACATGCCCTTCACTCCCTTCACATGGATCAATGACAGCACCGCCACAGGCCAAGGAGCCAACGACATGAAAGGGGGCGATGTACTCGTGCTTACCAGCCTCAAGGCCATGCATGAACTGGGACTCTTGGAAGACCGAACCATCACCGTGTATTTCAATGGAGATGAGGAAAGCACAGGAAATGGAACCTTATCCAGACAGGATTTCATCGCCAGAGCCAAAACGCATGACCTTGCCTTGGCTTATGAGACGGCTCAGGGTTTTGGCGGAGCGACCGTGGCTCGCAGAGGAGCCTCTGGCTGGACCTTGAAGACCAGCGGAAAGCAAGGCCACTCTAGTGGGGTATTTGGCCAAAACGCCGGCTATGGAGCCATCTACGAAGCGGCACGCATCCTGAATGAGTTTCGCGAAGCCCTCGCAGGGGAAAAGTACTTAACCTTCAACCCAGGCCAAATCGTCGGCGGATCGGATGTGAATATCAATTCAAGTACTGGTGCCGGCAGTTCCCTTGGGAAAACCAATATTGTCGCACGTGAAACTATCGTAACAGGAGATTTGCGCTTTCTGGGGGAAGCACAAAAGGAAGCCGCACGCGCTAAAATGCGTGAAATCGTCGCCAAAAACCTGCACCAAACCGACGCAGAGATCACCTTTTCCAATGGCATTCCATCCATGGAGCCTACCCCAGGCAACTATGCCCTAGCCGAAACCCTTAGTCAAGTTAGCCAAGACCTAGGCTATGGTCCAGTGAAGCCAGGCGATCCGGGCAGCCGTGGTGCAGGAGACATCTCTTTCGTAGCTTCCTTTATGGACAGTTTGGATGGGTTAGGAGCTTCGGGTTCTGGTGCGCATGCCCCTGGAGAAACCATCAACATGAAGCAATTCCCTGCCTTGATCAAACGAAATACAATTTTACTGTACCGCCTGACTCGATAAGTTGATGAAAAAAATAGTCCTCCCTGCCCTCTTGGCCTTGACCCTATTTTCCAGCCAAACTCCCAAACCTGCAGATCCAATCGCCATGCCGCCCAAGAAAATTATCGTTTATCAGGTCTTTACTCGACTTTTCGGGAATACAAATACCAGCAACATTCCTTGGGGC
>SXYU01000207.1 GCA_005788235.1 Cytophagales bacterium | reverse complement strand
GCTGAATGGCGCAAAAATCCTAGTGGCTGGATGCAGTAAAGGTCCACAGACCATAGTCAACGGTCCACTGCACACCTTATGGAACTTCAATTTTTTTTTGTTAGCAGGAAATTAGAAAAGTAAGCTGTGGACAGTAGTCTCTAGACAAAAATTGTCAAAGGCTAACGGTCCATGGTCCACAGCTCACTTAATTTGACCTCAACTGATGTATTTTTATACTATTCACTAAAAAGCGGTTAAGGAGAATACGTTGTAAAAATTACCGATTTTAAAGTCATTACCCCAAAAATTAGGTTTGACTTTTGAATAAATAGGCCGTGGACTGTGGACAGTTAACGAATACTACCCTTCCTTTGGAAACCAAGTTGCATACATCGGGTAATTTTTTGCAGTCCTAAGGATGACATCCCGCATGTTGTCCCCAATATCTTTGACTTTTTTTGCAGGCATGCCAGCATAGATGGATCCAGCCTCCACTACTGTGCCCGCTAGCACTACTGCTCCAGCAGCAATCACCGCATCGGAATGGATAATAGCTCCATCCATCACAATGGCACCCATTCCCACCAGCACCCGGTCATGAATGGTACAGCCATGCACTATGGCATTGTGTGCAATAGAAACCTGATTGCCAATGTAAGTTCCAGCCTTCTTGTAGGTACAATGAATCACCGCACCATCCTGAATATTGGTATCGTCTCCAATTCGTATTTCATGTACATCACCACGGATAACCGCATTAAACCAAACCGTACAGTTTTTGCCCAGCTTCACATCGCCGACGACGGTAGCATTGGGCGCCAACCAGCAGTTTTCACCCATCATAGGAGCGACACCATTTACCTCTAGAATACAGGCCATTGTCTTTTCGATTATTACTTTGTTTTCAATTCTATTGGGAAATTAAAACATTTCAAACAGTCCTACTTCTTTTTAATCAAATTCAGTGGTTTAAAATACCAATCCCTCTTTTTTACCCAATACCACTGACCAAAAAATAGTAGTTTAGCTCAGCAGATTAAAGTAGCAAATCCAGGACTCAAGTTGCCTCCGGTTGAATTCGCCCTTGGACATGGAAAAAAGTTTATACGACTTTCCGATTCGAAAAATTATCCACTTGGATATGGATGCATTTTATGCCTCAGTGGAGCAATTGGACTATCCAGATTGGAGAGGAAAACCTCTAGTGGTGGGTGGTAATGAAAGTCGTGGGGTTGTAGCAGCAGCAAGTTACGAGGCTCGGAAATTTGGGATTCACTCCGCCATGTCTTCCGTATTGGCTGCAAAAAAATGTCCCCAACTGATTTTTGCAAAGCCTAGATTCGAGCGCTACAAGGAAATCTCCAGTCAAATTCAAGAGATCTTCTTCGAATACACCGACTTGGTAGAACCCCTCTCCTTGGATGAAGCCTTTTTGGATGTCACAGAAAATAAATTTTACCAAGATTCTGCTGTCCTAATAGCCAGCGAAATCCGAGAAAAAATCAAAGCGAAAACAGGTCTAAATGCTTCTGCTGGTATTTCCTACAACAAGTTTTTAGCCAAAATTGCCTCCGATCTTAACAAGCCCAATGGGCAGGCGCTCATCCTTCCCGACGAAGCGGAGGCCTTTCTTGAAAAACTACCCATTGGAAAATTTTTCGGAATCGGAAAAGTGACTGCAGAAAAAATGAGGCAAGTTGGCATTCATTGCGGGAAAGATTTGAAAGAATATTCACTGCAATACCTAGTCAAAAAGTTTGGCAAGTCAGGAGAACAGTATTTTAAAATCGTCCGCGGAATTCATATTTCTCCAGTACAAGCACATCGGGAGCGAAAATTCTTGAGCGCAGAAAACACCTTTGAAAAAGACCTTTTTCTGCCGCTTGAATTGGAGCAGCAATTGGAATTAATATACCAGGAACTCCTTCGTCGATTGAAAAAAACAGGGATTAAAGGACGCACCCTTACGCTAAAAATCAAATACAATGACTTTTCACTCCAAACCCGAAGTAAAACGTTGGAGCGATTTCCAGATGATGTACAGATTTGGCAAACGGCCATCGAACTTCTTCATCAACATTCGCTACCCAAACCCGTAAGGCTGCTTGGCCTAGGTGTTTCCAATTTTTTTGAGGGCGAGGACAGCGAGATTGTTGTTGAACAATTGCCTATTCCCTTTTAAAATCTAGATTCAAAAAGGAGAATAATCCTGACATTTTGTCTGTATTTTCTTAAATTTGCAAGCAATTACACTTCTTTTGAGTTATAACTGGAATACACATAAACCTCAAAATCTGAATTTTCGATTAAGCTTAGCATACAACTCCATGGATCTGATCAAAGACATTGACATAGTATCACCAGCAGAAGTACAAGCCTGTGATTTCAAGACTACCGAAGACCAAAACACAGGTAAAGAAAAAAAGGTATACATTGAAAGCTATGGATGCCAGATGAATTTTTCTGATTCAGAAATCGTCGCTTCCATTATGAAAGAAAATGGATACGATACCACTTCTGATTTGAAAAAGGCAGATGTGATTTTCCTCAATACCTGTTCGATTCGCGAAAAAGCAGAGCAGACCGTACGCAATAGACTGAACCATTTCAATGGTTTAAAAAGAAATAAGCCAGGAATGACGATTGGCATCCTCGGCTGCATGGCTGAACGTCTCAAGGAAAAACTTCTAGAGGAGGAAAAAATCGTAGATCTAGTGGTGGGACCTGATGCTTACCGAGATCTCCCCAACTTGGTTGCCACTGCAGAGGAAGGATTAAAAGCGATCAATACCTTCCTTTCTAGGGAAGAGACTTATGGAGATATTTCACCTGTCCGTCTCAACTCCAATGGGGTGTCTGCCTTTATTTCCATCATGCGCGGATGTGATAATATGTGTTCCTTCTGTGTGGTACCCTTTACTCGAGGTAGAGAACGAAGCCGAGATCCTGAATCGATCCTTGCAGAAGCGAGAGATCTTTGGGGCAAAGGATACAAGGAGGTCACCTTATTGGGCCAGAATGTGGATTCCTACAAATGGTCTCCAGAGGAAAACAACAAAGCCCGATTGAATAAAAAGGAGGGCGAGGTAACTGAGGTTATTACTTTTGCCAATCTATTGGAACATGTGGCCCAAGTAAATCCTCTTTTGAGGGTCCGATTCTCAACTTCCCATCCCAAAGACATCACTGACGAGGTACTGCATACAATCAAGAAATACGATAACATCTGCAAATACATCCACCTTCCTGTGCAATCAGGCAACTCGAGAGTGCTTGAATTAATGAATCGAACCTACGATCGAGGCTGGTACTTAGATCGTGTAAAAGCTATTCGGAAAATTCTTGGTGAAGAATGCGGTATTTCTTCCGACATGATTGCAGGCTTTTGCTCTGAGACTGTAGACGAACACCAAGACACCTTAAGTTTGATGGAGTTAGTGAAATACGACTTCTCTTACATGTTCTACTATTCTGAGCGTCCAGGTACCCTTGCTGCAAAAAAGTATGCAGATGATATTCCCTTAGAAACTAAGAAAAGAAGGTTAGCAGAGATAATAGAAAAGCAAAGCCAGATTTCGCACGAACGGAACCGTTTGGACCTAGGTAAAGAACAGATCATCTTAATTGAGGGTACCTCTAAAAAGTCTGCTAATGAATTGAGAGGTAGAAATTCCGCCAATAAGGTGGTGATTGTTCCTGGAGAAGGGTTGAAACTTGGAGATTACGTACGGGTAAAAATCACTGAATGCTCTCCAGCAACTCTTTTTGGGGAAGTACTGGAAATAAATCCTTCCACGATATGATTACAGCACCAGAAATTCAAAGCGTCAAGCAACGGTTTGGGATAATTGGTCATAGCCCTCTACTCCACCACGCCATTCAGGTGGCCATGCAAGCAGCACCTACAGAAATGACCGTACTGATTACTGGAGAAAGTGGTAGTGGAAAAGAGAGTTTTTCAAAAATCATCCACTCCCTATCCTTGCGAAAGCATGGTAAATTCATCGCTATAAACTGTGGAGCGATTCCGGAGGGAACAATTGACTCTGAATTATTTGGTCACGAGAAAGGATCTTTTACAGGTGCACATGAGGCTCGAAAAGGATATTTTGAGGTAACAGATGGGGGTTCAATTTTTTTAGATGAAATTGGAGAGATGCCTTTGGGGACTCAAGCCAGACTCCTACGCGTGTTAGAAAATGGGGAATTCATAAAAGTGGGCTCCTCTAAGGTGCAGAAAACCAACGTTCGCGTGATCACTGCCACCAATGTCAATTTGATCAAGGCTGTAGAAAAAGGGAAATTCAGAGAAGACCTCTATTACCGATTGAATACCGTACCCATTTTTGTTCCCCCACTACGGGAGCGAGGGGAAGACATATTGCTGCTTTTCAGAAAGTTTACCGGTGATTTCTCAGAGAAATACCACGTCAAGCCCATCACCTTGGATGCCGCTGCCCAGGAGGTATTGCTGCGCTATCCATTTCCAGGAAATATTCGGCAGCTAAAAAATATTGCAGAGCAGGTTTCCCTTTTAGAAGAACAGCGGGAAGTGGATGCAACTACGATGTCTCGGTATTTGCCTGAAGCGAGCACCCGCCTCCCTTTGGCATTTAAAGGTGGTAATTCTGAGTCTACGGATTTTTCAGAAAGAGATATCCTATATAAAGTCCTTTTTGACATGAAAAAGGATATGAATGAATTAAAAAAATTAATCCTTGAATCCTACCAAAGCGGTGGAATCAATTCTTCACTAATTCAAAAGCATCAGGGGTTATTTGAAGACATGGAGGCAAGTATAATGCCTAAGGAGATGTCGGAATCATCAAACCAATTCACCATGCCTTTACTCCTTGAATCAAAAAATACCGATGTTCCTCAAGAGGAGGAATATGAGGATGAAGTAATCGAAGATATTGTGCATGAAGAGGATGATAACTCCCTATCCTTGGAGCGAAAGGAGAAAGAAATGATCCTCAAAGCATTGCGGAAACACAATAATAAAAGAAAGTATGCTGCCAACGACCTCGGTATCTCCGAGCGGACGCTCTACAGAAAAATCAAACAATATGATATTGAATAGATCTTGGTTGTTTTTTGTCTTGTGCCTGGGACTCTCCGCTTGTTCCGTCAAATACAGTTTTACAGGCACCAACATCAATTACGAGCTGGTAAAATCTTTCTCAGTGGAGAATTTTTTCAATGACTCGGGAGGTGGTCCTGCTAACATGGAGCAGCGCTTTACTGAAGCATTGAAAGAATATTACCAACGCAATACCCAGCTTGAGCTAGTTCGAAATAATGGAGATCTCCAGTTTTCTGGGTCTATCGTTCGTTATGCCTTATCACCCCAGGCAGTCGTATCCTCAGGTGATCCCAATCTACCTGACCGTGCAGGACAAATGCGACTCACCATTGCTGTGGAAGTGGAGTATCTCAACTTGACCAATGAAGAGGAAAATAAAAAACAGACCTTCACCTTCTTTCAGGATTATGATCCTCGATCAGTGACCTTGTTGGATGTTGAAAATCAATTGGTAGAAGATATTTTCGAAACAATCATCCAAGATATTTTTACGGCCACAGTCGCCAACTGGTAAAATCCGTATATTGAAATCAAATTTATCGCTGTGAACGCAACTCAATTTTTAGAACTCATCCAAAAAGCAGATCAGCTGGAAAAAGCAGATTATTTACTTCTCGAGAAGGTTCAGAAAAACTTTCGATTTTTCTATTTGTCGCATGCGCTAGCAACAAGATTTGAATCGAAGAACCAAGAAAGCAGCCCTTCGCTTCCACTGGCGGCCGTTACAAGTCCAGATAGGATTTGGCTAAAAAATTGGTTATTCCATCCGCTTGGATCAGAAAAAAAGCTGGAAGTAGGGAGTTCAGGTGAGAAATCCGACTTAGAAAAAAGTGGAACATCAACTAAATCGCTAGTTGGTGATCAGTCAGGAAAAGTAAAGAACAAAAAACGAGAGGTTCCCAAAGACGACTTGATTGAGAGTATCCGAAGAAAGGAGAAGAAAGAAATTTTGGATGCTGACAAAAGAGCACAAATTGACTTGATAAAGGAATTTAGTAAAAAGGAAATCAAGCTTGCTACCATCAAGGAGATTGAAGCCAACAAAAACAATGAGAATTTAGCCAATGCAAGTACCAGCTTAAATGAAGGTTTAATTTCAGAAACTTTTGCTGCAATTCTTCTCCAGCAAAGCAAAAAAGCAAAAGCTATTGAAATTTATGAGAAGCTTGCTTTGAAGTTTCCCGAGAAAAGGGCTTACTTTGCGGACTTAATTGAAAAATCAAAAGAATAAATCCAATCTTATGTTTACTTTATTAATAAGTGTTATTTTGGTTTTGGCAGTTTTACTAATCCTAGTGATTTTAGGCCAAAACTCAAAGGGTGGTGCTGGCGCCGCCTTTGGTGGAAGTGCTTCACAAATTATGGGAGTAACACGTACAGGTAATGTCTTGGAAAAGGCAACCTGGGTTTTAGCGATTTCTATATTAGGATTGGCCCTTGCATCATCTGTCTTTTTTACAAGCAGTCAGTCCAACCAATTTTCATCTCCGAATATTGAGACTGCCAAAGAACAAGTGGTTGCTCCTGCTTTTGGAGATAATCAAAATGCACTTCCTGCAACTGAAGCAGCTCCCGCTGATTCCACTGCAAAAAAATAAGTCTAGCCTTACAATAAGAAGAGCTTTACTGAGTAAGGCTCTTTTCTTTGGTTGACTGACACATTGAAAGCCTCAAATCCAAAAAAGAGAAATTTTGGCAGATAGATTCGCTTTTAAAATTATTCTTTAAGTCGGAAAACTAAGAATTTTGCGTCGATTTGTCAGAATAAAGTCAAGTTCAACCCTTGGCATAAGAAGTGCAGGTAAGAGTCTGAAAGTTACTATAACCCTTAACATTTTATACCTATGTCAAAAGTGAACATCAAACCTCTTGCAGACCGTGTACTGGTTCAGCCAGCGGCTGCAGAAGAAAAAACTGCTTCCGGTCTTTACATTCCGGACACTGCAAAAGAAAAACCTCAAAAAGGTCTCGTAATTGCAGTAGGCAACGGAAAAAAGGATGAGCCATTGACCGTAAAAGTTGGAGATACTGTGTTGTACGGTAAGTACTCCGGCACAGAGTTGAGCGTCGATGGGAATGACTACCTCATCATGAGAGAGTCCGATATTTTCGCAATCCTGTAAATAATTAATCATACCCTGAAAAATTTAACTAAAAATGGCTAAACAACTATTTTTCGATACAGACGCTAGAGATCGACTTAAAAAAGGCGTTGATGCACTTGCTGATGCAGTAAAAGTAACCCTTGGTCCAAAGGGAAGAAATGTCATCGTTGACAAAAAATTTGGCGCTCCTACCATCACCAAAGACGGAGTTTCGGTAGCAAAAGAAATTGAGCTTAAGGAGCCGATTGAAAATATGGGAGCCCAGCTTGTAAAAGAAGTGGCCTCAAAAACTGCTGACCAAGCAGGAGATGGAACTACTACAGCTACCGTATTGACCCAGGCAATTTTTAACGTGGGAATCAAAAACGTAGCTGCCGGAGCAAACCCAATGGACTTGAAAAGAGGGATTGACAAGGCGGTAGCCGCTGTGGTTGCTGAATTGAAGGCTAACTCCAAGCCAATTTCTACTTCTAAGGAAATTGCTCAGGTAGCAACTGTTTCTGCAAACAACGACGAAGAAATCGGTCAAATGATTGCCGATGCCATGGACAAAGTAGGCAAAGACGGTGTCATCACTGTTGAAGAAGCAAAAGGTACAGAAACCGAAGTGAAAACTGTAGAAGGAATGCAGTTTGACAGAGGTTACCTCTCCCCTTATTTTGTGACCAATACCGAGAAAATGGAAGTAGAATTGGAACATCCGTACATTTTAATCTACGATAAGAAAATCTCTTCCATGAAAGAATTACTTCCTGTACTTGAGCCAGTTGCTCAGTCTGGAAAGCCATTGTTGATTATCGCAGAAGATGTAGATGGTGAGGCACTTGCTACCCTTGTGGTCAACAAAATCAGAGGTGCTTTGAAAGTAGCAGCAGTAAAAGCTCCTGGTTTCGGTGACCGAAGAAAAGCCATGTTGGAAGATATCGCTATCCTTACTGGGGGAACAGTAATCTCTGAAGAAAGAGGTTTCAAACTAGAAAATGCTACTCCAGATATGCTTGGAAGAGCGGAGAAAATCAACATTGACAAGGACAATACGACCTTGGTAAACGGTGCTGGCGATAAGGGGGCTATTAAAGGTAGAATTGCCGAAATCAAAGCGCAAATCGAAAAAACTACTTCTGATTACGACCGTGAGAAATTGCAAGAGCGTCTTGCCAAACTTTCTGGCGGTGTGGCTATCCTTTACATTGGTGCTGCTACGGAAGTAGAAATGAAAGAAAAGAAAGACCGTGTAGACGATGCCTTGCATGCCACCAGAGCTGCGGTTCAAGAAGGTGTGGTAGTGGGTGGTGGTGTAGCGCTTGTTCGCGCTGCCTCTGCACTCGACTCTCTAAAAGGTGCTAATGAAGACCAAGATACAGGAATCAACATTGTGCGTATTGCAATCGAGTCTCCATTAAGAACAATTGTAAGTAACGCTGGCGGTGAACCTTCTGTAGTGGTAAATAAGATTCGTGACAACAAAGGTAACTATGGTTACAATGCCAGAACGGACAAATATGAAGACCTATTTAAGGCAGGTGTGATTGACCCAACTAAGGTAACACGTCTTGCTCTTGAAAATGCAGCCTCTATTGCAGCCTTGCTTTTGACTACCGAGTGTGTGGTAGCAGATGTGAAGGAAGACGCTCCTGCTATGCCTCCAATGGGTGGGGGCGGAATGGGTGGCATGATGTAATCATCATCTACTTCCTACAAAAAACAAAAAGGAGATCTATGGATCTCCTTTTTTTATGTTTGCTTAATTTGAGTTTATTGCTTGAGTGTACGCTGAATAAAGGACTTCAAATCCTGACGGAATTGGGCTGCCGATGGCAAGTGCGTATACATCATGTGACCGGCTTCGTAGTAGGTCATCTTGATTCGATCTGTAGCTGAACTTGGCTATCCGATGTGAGTGATGGAATGCTCCACGCCATGGAAAACAGTGGCCAAGTCATAGTAGCCATTCATGATCAAGATCTCTACATGCGGATCCTTACTCAAGGCTTCCACCATGTCAGGGACGGTAGTCACTGCGGCATCTGCTCCCCAAAAATTGTTTCCTTGGTGCTTCCAATCCCACTTAAATCCTTCCTTAGCATAGGCGGAAGTAGCATAGCTCAGGTCCTTACTCACACCCAAGCTTCCATGGTAGTAATCCAAAAAGCCCATGGTATAAGCCGGTGAAATGGCATCACTCTGCGGATCGGTAAAGGCCGACATGGACATGGGATCTAAGTTGATCCCCTTGTAACGGGAATCCAATCGACCCACTGTCATCCCCTCTTCTCGGAGGAGTTCTTGGTAGTATTCTTCTGGGGTGATGCGGAGATCTGCTCGCTCCCATACCGCTGAAGTAATTCCGGTAAATCCTTCTAATTTCTTGGCAATGGAAGACTTCTCTGCAGCAGTTATTCGGTTCCCCTTAAATAAGGCTGGAGCATATTCCTTTTCCACGAATTCGCGCACCTGCTGTACAAAGCTGGGAAGATTACTTCCTGGGTTGACGACTTTTTTATGGTACCAGCTCGTAGCTGCTACCGTAGGCAAGTACACGATGTATGGCAAGTCCTCATTAGGAGCAAAAAATAAGGTGCGTAGGTCAAACACAGCAGATACCATGATGACCCCGTTTAAGGCATAGCCCTTGTCCAGCAGGTAATTCATCACCCCTGCATTTCGGAAGGTGCCGTAGCTCTCACCCAAAATGTATTTGGGAGAATTGAGACGGCCATGTTCCTTCAAAAACTGCATGATAAACAAACTGGTGCTGCGAATATCCTGGTCTACACCCCAGAAATCAGCTCCTTTGGAATCGCCAATCGGTACGCTCAAGCCTGTTCCTACCGGATCCATCATTACCACGTCGGCCACGTCCAGAATGGAAAACTCGTTGTTGGTTAGTTCGTAAGGAGCTGCAGCATTGTAATTTGGATCATCTACTATTATTCGCTTAGGACCCATTATACCCAAATGCAACCAGTAGGAAGAAGATCCAGGACCTCCATTGTAGGCAAAAACGATAGGTCGATTTTTCTCAGGGTTATCCTTGAAATAAGCCGTGTAGCCATAAAGCGCTATCGGCTTGTTGTTTTCGTCTTTCAATTGGAGCGTACCCGCCTCCGCTGAAAGTGGAATTACCTTTCCATCCAGGGTGACGGATTGCTTGGACCTGGCTACTTCGCCTTTTGGCAGAGCGCTGGTACTAGCTTCCTTTGTAGTTTGCGCCATACTTAGTCCAGAAAGGAAAAGCAATAGCAAGAAAATGTGTTTTTTCATGTATTTTACTAGTATTTGGTTAAATGTATTGGGTTTTACCTTGATATCTCTAATCTAAAAACCATTTAGGAAAAGTGAACTATCTCAAATGGCTAGAACGGAATTTATTACTTAATAATTTTTCCTACCTTTAATCGCACTGATTTCTTGGTCGGGGTCTCCCATAAGCAAGTTAAGGGAATTGGTGAATAAATTTTTCTCCGGCCTTCAACTGATAGCATCGTTGGTGTAAATGAAAGCCTATTTTTTCATAAAAGGGTGCCGCCTCTTCTGCTGAAAAAAGAAAAAGTCGAGCTTCCGGTGTTTGATTTCGTGCCATTTGGATCAATTGGCTACCAATACCTTTACCTTGATAGGTACGAGCCACCGCCAAGTCAGCAATAAAGCTGCGGTAACAGAAGTCAGACAATCCACGAAGTAGACCTACTAATTGACCTTCCGATCGTGCTGTAATAAGGAGGTTTGATCCTAACAGCATTCGTTCAAGAAGTTGAGGATTTTCCATTGGTCTCCTTGCTGACAATCCTGAATCTTCAAGAATAAATTGAAATTCGTTTAATTCTAGGGATAATTCAACTTGGTAAGAAATCATAAGTATAGATGGTAATTGGGAAAGTATTTTTCTCTATGTTTGCACCTCGCTGAAGAAAAAGTTCTTTAGCTCAAGTTCGGGGTGTAGCGTAGCCCGGTATCGCGTCCCGCAAGGGTGCGGGAAGGTCCCAGGTTCGAATCCCTTAATGAAAGAAAACAAAAAACACTCAATTAGCAACGGCTAGATGAAAGAATAAAAAAAGTTCGGGGTGTAGCGTAGCCCGGTATCACGTCCCGCAAGGGTGCGGGAAGGTCCCAGGTTCGAATCCCTTAATGAAAGAAAACAAAAACACTCAATTAGCAACGGCTAGCTGAAAGAATAAAAAAAGTTCGGGGTGTAGCGTAGCCCGGTATCGCGCCACATTTGGGATGTGGAGGTCGTAGGTTCGAATCCTGCCACCCCGACTTATTTAAAATTAACTAAAGCCAGCAAATATTTGTTGGCTTCTTTGTTTCTGGAGGGTATTACAGTCCGCTACCGCGTCCCGCAATTCTGCGGGAAGGTCGTAGGTTCGAATCCTGCCACCCCGACTTATTTTTTTAATAACTTTTTGTGTATAGAAAATTTCTATCTCACTATTTTCTAAAAAATTTTCAAATCAAACTCTTCACAGATAAGTTGTGAAAATCACCAAAATAACTCGGAATCCCATTTTGGAATTTTTATTTTTACACACAACCCATGTCCAAATAAAATTTATCCAGCACAGCAGGCAATCAGCTACCCCTTCCCTGTGAAAAACTGGGCATTAATAGAAAAATCCTTCAGATTATTCCAAACCTAATTCAACCACTTAGATGAACCCCAGAATTCTACTATTCCTACACCTAACCCTTCTTCCTACCCTTGGATTTACCCAAGCTAGCATCGATACCATTTCCGTCTACAGTCCATCTATGAAAAAAACGCTAAAGGCTGCTATATCCTTACCTTCTGGCTATGAAAAAGGAGAAAACCGCTACCCTGTAGTCTACCTCCTCCATGGGGGTTCAGGAGCCTTTTCAGATTGGCATCAAAAAGTAACTGAAAAAGGGATTGTGAACCAAATGGCAGAGGATCATAAGGTGTTGATTGTCACACCTGGAGTAGGTCCTGCGAGCTATTACTACGATAGCCCCTTGCTAGATTCGGTTCGCTACGAAACCTACATGATCCAAGAATTGATCCCATTCATCGACAAGAATTACAGGACACTGGCCCAAAAAGAATCTCGAGCCATCACTGGCTTGTCCATGGGAGGCCATGGCGCTATTACCCTAGCTGCCAAGTACCCTACCCTATTTATTGCAGCAGGAAGCATGAGTGGGGTAATGAATATTGATACCGACCTTTGGAAAGTTGGCGAAGAATTCAGAAGCCTTAGAAAGAAGGGCCAAATTGAAATGCTCGGAGCAATTAATTACCAAGGACCGCTTTTCAATCCCTACACTGCTGTCGGCCTTGTAGACCAACTCAAAAATCAGAAAATTTCCTTGATTATTGATTGCGGGGTAGATGACTTTTTGATCGAGACCAACAGACAGATGCATTCGCTGTTGATTGAAAAGAAAGTCGCACACGAATACATTGAAAGACCCGGTGCCCATACTTGGAACTATTGGACTGAAGCGTTACCGGTTCAATTTTTCTTTTTATCCAAATCCCTGAAGCGGTAAACCAGGACAAAAGCTCGCTTTTTAGAATTTAATCGCCTTCAATATTTAAACTATCTTTGCGAGCAAAGTTTGAGCTTTTTCAATCATGTCCCAGTTTGACTCCATCCGCCCTTATTACGATGCAGAGGTAAATGCTGCCATCCGAGAAATTGTAAACGACAGCATGCTAGCTGCCATGATGCAGTTTACCTTTCCACAGGACCTTGGCTGCTGTTGGAAAGATCGTATGAAGCACACGCATTCCTTACGGGATTTCCAAATCAACTTTATCTATCCTGCCGTAAAAAAGGTTTTGGAAATGAGTTCCGAAGGATTGACACTGGGAGGTTTTGAGCAATTGGAACCCAACACAGCCTATCTATTTATTTCCAACCACCGGGATATTATCCTCGATACTTCTCTTCTCAATGCCAGCCTTTTTGAAAATGGTTTGGTGATGACCACTTCTGCCATAGGAGATAACCTGATCAAAAAGCCTTTCATCCACTTCTTATCTAGGCTTAACCGCAATTTTGCAATCAAAAGAGGCGTGACGGGGAGGGCTTTATTAGAAAGTTCCCTACTCGTATCCCAATTCATCCACAAATCACTCCTTCGCGAAAATAGATCCGTTTGGACTGCCCAACGGGAAGGTAGAACCAAGGATGGAAATGACCTTACCCAGAGAGGAGTGCTAAAAATGCTAACCCTTGCAGAAAAGGGCAGTAATCCTTTCGGCTTTTTCGATAAAATTCAGCTAGTTCCAGTTTCCATCTCTTACGAATTAGATCCTACCGACTCCTTAAAAATTCCTGAATTGATTGCAAAATCAAAGGAAGAAATGTATGTGAAAGGAGAAAATGAAGACTTTATTACCCTGCTGAGCGGAATCTTGGGGCCTAAAAAGCGAATTCATATTCAAGTCAATAAAATTTTGACCGATGAGGTCCGTCAACTCAAAAAACAGGACCTTTCACAAAATGAAAAGTTGAGTAAGCTTAGCGAACTAATCGATCAACAAATTTGGAAAGGCTATAAACTCTGGCCCAGCAATTACATTGCCTACGATCTTTTAAACCAGAAAAGTCAATTTGCATCTCAGTACACCGCAGCAGAAAAAGCAAGTTTTGAAAAACGCCTTTTACAAAAAGTAAATCAAAAAAATCCCTTAGAGGTGAAAAATTTCCTACAGATGTATGCCCACCCTGTAGTCAATCAGTTGGGCATCTGATTTTAGAATCCTCCCCATTTAAAGTCTCTCAAGAAGGTAGTTTACTCCCCTAAACCAGGTAGTGTTTGGTGTAGAAAAATCAAGATTTCCTTAGAAGGGAAATAAAATGTAGCTGAGAAATCCTTAGTTTAGGAAGTAAACTTTTTCTAGAATGAAAAAAACGGCACTTCTCTTTAGTATCTACCTTCTCCTATGGGATGGAAGTCATGCCCAAACGAATAAAATCGCAGTAGGACACATTCAAACTCCGCTAGGAGAACTTTGGATAGAGTTAGATGATCGCACCCCCTACCATAAAAAAAGCTTTATTGAACTTGCAGAAAATGGCTACTGGGACTCCCTCACCTTCAATCGAGTGATTCCAAATTTTGTGGCTCAAGGAGGATGTCCCGACACGCCCGCTGGGTTTACAGATCCTGAATACCTCTTGGCTCCTGAATTTCACCCAGAATTGAAGCATGTCTATGGAGCCTTGGGAGCTGGAAGAGACGATAATCCAGGTAAACTTTCCGCACGATGCCAATTTTATATCGTCCAAAATCCTGCAGGAATACCTCGACTAGATGGAGATTACACGGTTTTTGGCAGAATCATTAAAGGGATGGATATCATTGATCGCATCGTAAACGTATCGCGAGACAAGCAAGATCAACCACTGGAACCTATTACCCTTCAGGTAGAGATAAAATACCTCAGTAAAAAAGAATTTACGGCACTATTTCCCAAATCTACCCATGACTAAGCCCATCCGAATCCTTGTAGTAGGCTGCGGAAATATGGGTGCTTCCCATGCTACCGCCTACCACCAAATGCCCGAATTTGAGATCTGTGGCCTTGTCTCGAGAGGGGATTCCAAAATGCTACTGCAAGAAAAATTAGGGAGAGGCTACCCGCTTTTTGAGAATTTCGATACGGCACTAGCAGAAAGCCGACCTGATGCCGTTTGCGTTTCTACCTATCCCGACACCCATGAGGACTATGCATGCAAGGCCATGAATGCGGGCTGCCATGTGTTTTTAGAAAAACCCTTGGCTTACAGCATTTCAGGAGCAGAACGAATACTTGCAGTGGCCATGGAAACCAATAAAAAAGTAGTGGTCGGATACATTCTGCGACACCATCCCTCCTGGATACGATTCATTGAAGAAGCCCAAAAGCTAGGCAAACCTCTGGTGATGCGAATGAATCTCAATCAACAAAGCCAAGGTTATATGTGGGATGTACACCGCAATTTGATGAAGACCTTAAGCCCAATCGTGGATTGCGGGGTTCATTACATTGATGTGATGTGCCAAATGACCCGTTCCAAACCTGTATGGGTTTCCGCCATCGGCGCCCGACTCAGCGAGGAGGTCTCTCCTGACAACTACAACTATGGTCAACTTCAAATTCGCTTTGAAGATGGATCCGTGGGTTGGTACGAAGCGGGATGGGGTCCTATGATTAGTGAAACAGCCTTCTTTATCAAAGATGTAATGGGGCCAAAGGGTGCAGTGTCTATTGTTGCCAAAAAAGCCGCTGCCGCAGGGCAATCCGACCAAATCGACTCACATACCAAAACTGAATCGCTACTTGTGCACCATGCAGACCTAAACGAAAAACAACTATTCTCCAAAAAAGACGAATGGATAGACCTAAAAGATGAACCCAACCATCAGGAACTATGCAACCGAGAGCAAGCCTATTTTCTACAGGCAATTCGGACTAATTTAGATCTGAAGGAGCATTTGGAAGATGCGCTGAATAGCCTCAAAATTGCTTTTGCTTGCGATGAATCCGTGAAATCTGGAAAGGGTGTTTCCCTTTAAAAAATATAGGCTAAGTCAAATAAAACCGAACCCTCAAAAAAATGAAGAATAAAACCATCATCATCACTGGTGGAGCAAGTGGAATTGGGCTTGCTCTCGTAGAAAAATTCACAACCGAAGGGAGTAAAGTTTATTTTATTGATTCCAATGGCCTACTTGGCAGACAAGTAGAAAAAGAATTTCAAGAAAAAGGAAAATCGGTAACTTTTTTGGAAGTTGATATCCGAGAAGAAAGCCAAGTTCAGCGTGCGATTCAAACGATCCCTAGCAAATTGGATGTGCTCATCAATAATGCTGGTATCTCGCATATCGGAAACTTAGCATCCACTACCCTAGCTGATTTTGAGCGACTCTTCGCAGTAAATGTCAGCGGTATGTTTCTCTGCAGTCAAGCAGCTCTTCCCAAGTTGATCGAGCAAGGTGGTGGGTCCATTCTCAATTTGTGTTCGGTAGCCGCCACGATGGGGATTCCAGATCGCTTCGCTTACAGCATGACCAAGGGTGCCACCCTTTCCATGACCTTGAGCATCGCGCGAGATTACGTAAACCAAGGAATCCGCTGCAATTGCATCTCTCCAGGAAGGGTTCATACCCCTTTTGTGGATGGTTTTTTGGCTAAAAATTACCCAGGAAAAGAACAAGAAATGTTTGAGAAGCTGGCAGCCACGCAGCCTATAGGGCGAATGGGAACTCCTACAGAGATTGCAGAACTGGCCTACTTTATCTCTTCAGATGCCGGCAAGTTTATTACCGGATCTAATTTTACCATTGATGGCGGATTTACAGGAATCAAAATGTAATCCCTCTACAATGTCCAATTGAATTTTAACACCTAATAAACCTACCTAGCCCATGAAACTAATCCGATTTGGAGAAGCTGGCAAAGAACTTCCAGGCATCGAAGATCCTTCAGGCAAACGCTTGGATTGTTCTTCTTTTGGAGAAGATTGGAATGAAGCATTTTTTGGCAGTCAGGGCTTGGATCGCCTAAGCCAATGGTTGAAAGCAAAGCAAAGCAGCTTAAAAGAAATTCCAACGGGAAGCCGCCTCGGCTCTCCTATAGCCCGGCCCTCCAAGATCCTATGCATAGGCCTAAATTATCGAAAGCATGCCGAAGAAGCAGGTATGCCAGTTCCCGAAGCCCCTATCCTTTTTATGAAGGCGAGCAGCTCCCTTTGTGGGCCATTTGATCCCATTTACATTCCACGGAATTCCACCCAAACCGACTGGGAAGTGGAGTTAGCAGTAGTCATCGGCAAACGAGCCAAGTACGTCTCAAAAGAAAATGCATACGATTACATCGCAGGTTACTGCGTCCATAACGATGTTAGCGAGCGAGACTTTCAGCTGCGGCAAGGCGGGCAATGGACAAAAGGAAAAAGTGCGGACCATTTTGCCCCATTAGGCCCTTACCTTGTGACCAAAGATGAACTTCCAGACCCACATCAACTATCCATTTGGCTCGAAGTAAATGGGGAGCTTCTCCAAAATAGCAACACGGGAGATTTGATTTTTAACATTCCTACACTGGTTTCTTACGTGAGCAATTACATGACGCTTCTCCCTGGGGATGTCATCTCCACAGGGACACCCTCGGGTGTGGGTATGGGATTGAAGGAGCCGCGTTATTTGAAAGCAGGTGACCGAGTACGATTGGGGATCGAGGGCTTAGGTGAATCAGCACAAGTGGCAATTCAAGACCCAGAAGCATGAGAATTGACGCGCATCAGCACTTTTGGAAGTACGATTCCGATCGATTTGAGTGGATTACCGATGACATGGCTGAACTTCGGAGAGATTTTCTTCCTGAAGACCTGTACCCTATCCTGCAAACCTCCCAAATCGAAGGTTGCATTGCTGTACAAGCAGAGGAGCATCTTCGAGAAACAGAATTTTTACTTGAACTGAGCGACAGCCATCCTTGGATCCTAGGAGTAGTTGGTTGGGTAGAATTGGCACAGGACAACTTGGATGAACTGCTTGATACCTGGTCCAGCAACCGCAAGCTGCTAGGGTTTCGAGAAATACTTCAATCCAAGGACCCTGAATACATGCTACGTAAAGATTTTATTCGTGGAATTCTAAAAATTGGGCAGCGCGGCTATTCTTATGACCTACTCACTTATCCTCATCATCTCAGTGCCGCAATCAAACTTATCGATTCCTGTCCCAATCAAGGCTTTGTGATTGATCACTTGTCTAAGCCAAACATCAAGGCTGGGGACTGGAAAGCATGGAAAAAAAACCTTCAATCCTTTGGGGAGCGTGAGCTGGTTTGCGCCAAGGTTTCAGGACTTATCACGGAAGCCGATTGGAAGAGATGGAATCCTAACGACCTCTTCCCCTACTTAGAAATTGCCCTAGAAATATTTGGACCAAAAAGGCTCCTTTTTGGAAGTGATTGGCCAGTATGCCTAGCTGCAGGAAATTATCAACAGGTTATTGGAGTGATTGAATCATTCACCGAACAACTTTCAGAGAATGAAAAAGATGCTCTTTTTGGAGAAAATGCTCAAGAATTTTACAAAATTTAATTTGTATAGAGGCAACCATGGATTTACAACTACAGGATAAAGTCATCTTAGTTTCAGGCGGTGCAAAAGGCATTGGCGGAGCCATTTCCAGAGGACTCATCAATGAGGGGGCTATCCCTGTAATCATCGACCCTTCCGATACCGAGGGAAAGCAACTCGTGGATTTAGCTAAAGGGAAAGCCTTACACCTCAAAAAACGACTTTTCTCCCCAGCCGATGCTGAAGGCGTCATTCAAGAGGCTCTTTCTAGGTATGGCAGAATTGATGGATTGGTAAATAATGCAGGTACTAACGACGGGGTAGGATTGGAAAAAGGAAGCCCAGAGGCTTTCCTACAGTCCCTTGAAAAAAATATTGGTCATTACTATTTCCTGGCTCATTATGCTTTAGATGCCTTGAAAAAATCCAAGGGAACAATTCTAAATATCTCCTCCAAAACTGCCATTACAGGACAAGGCAATACCTCAGGCTATGTAGCTGCTAAGGGCGCTCAGCTAGCACTTACGCGAGAATGGGCAGTAGAATTGCTTCCCTACCACATTCGAGTCAATGCCATAGTTCCTGCAGAGGTATATACCCCGATGTATGCAACCTGGATTCAGTCTTTTCCAAATCCAGAAGAGAAGCTGGATGAAATCAGTCGTAGAGTACCGCTCCAAAATCGAATGACCACCGCCGAAGAAATTGCAAACATGGCCGTATTTCTACTCTCCCAAAAAGCTTCACACATCACCGGACAGCATATTTTTGTCGACGGTGGCTACACTCACTTAGATCGAGCCTTATGAGCACTCAAGCTGAACTTGTTCCCAAGAAACTGTTAGTTCCCTTTATTCTCATCACTTCCTTATTTGCATTGTGGGGATTTGCCAATGATATCACCAATCCCATGGTGGCCGCATTTAAGCGTGTACTAGAACTCACCAATACCCAGGCCTCCTGGGTGCAACTCGCATTTTATGGAGGATACTTCACCATGGCTTTACCCGCGGCATTTTTTATAAAAAAATATTCCTATAAAACTGGAGTTCTCCTGGGTCTTGCCTTGTATGGCTTTGGAGCCTGCCTTTTTTATCCAGCTGCAGCATTAGAAAGCTATGGATTCTTTTTAGCAGCACTCTACATCCTGACCTTTGGTTTGGCCTTTCTAGAAACTACTGCCAACCCTTACATCCTTTCTATGGGAAGTGAAGAGACCGCTACGCAACGCTTAAACTTAGCACAAGCATTCAATCCAATGGGCGCACTAGCTGGACTATTTGTAGCCAAGACTTTCATACTCAACAATCTCCAAAGTTCTGAAACCGACGAATCAGGTAAAATATACCTTTTCGATAGCCTCGATGAAACTGCAAAAGCTGCCATTCGAAGCAATGATTTATTCGTGATACGAGACCCTTATGTGATGCTAGGTCTTGTAGTCTTGGTGATTTTAGTGGTGATCGCTTTGATTAAGATGCCGGAAACGAAGGTTGAAGGTGACAAGGTAGACTTTATTCCTACCGTTAAGCGGTTGGTAAAAAATAGAAATTTTGTAGAAGGTACACTTGCACAACTGGTGTATGTAGGTGCGCAAATTATGGTTTGGACCTATATTTACCAGTACGCAGAGGCACTAGGCATTTCGACATACGACGGAGTAAACTATGCCTTCGCTTCCTTAGGTGTATTTTTAATAGGAAGATGGATCTGTACCTTCCTTTTGCGAATCATCCCCGCAGCAAGACTTTTGGCATGGTTTGCCGTATTAGCGATGGTTTTTACAGTTGGGGCTATATTTATCACCGGGATGGTAGGACTCTATTCGCTTGTCGGAGTTAGTTTCGCCATGTCTTTGATGTTTCCCACTATCTATGGAATTGCACTTGAAGGCCTGGGAGAGGATTCTAAATTTGCCGCTGCATTTCTAGTAATGGCCATCGTTGGTGGAGCCATCATGCCCACCTTGCAAGGAATGATTCTGGATTTAGGGGGTAAAGGCTACACAGACCTCTTAATTCTTGGAGTTTCAGAAGTCAACTTCTCGTTTATCTTACCCTGGGCATGCTTCCTGCTCGTGTTCCTATTCGCCATAAGAGCCCGAAAATAAGTTTATCAGCCTTTTTCCTCTTGCTATGAAAACATTTGTCCTAATCTGTGATCTCAAAAATGAGCCTGAGGCCATTGAAGCCTATGTCCGGTGTCATGAACAAGTAGATGCAGCCATCCTGGAAAGTATCCGTGCAGCAGGAATCCTCGAAATGAGTATTTACCGGTGGGCACAACGGCTCAGTATGATTCTTGTCACCTCCGATGACTTTAGCTTTGAGAAAAAAGCGGCAATGGATCTGGCCAACCCAAAAGTTCAAGAATGGGAAGCATTCCTTGGGCAGTACCAAACTAATCTTCCGGGCACTCCTACTACCTGGAGATGGGCCCTCACCGAAAAAATCTTCAGCTTCACCTGCTAAGGTAGGAGTCGAAGAATACCTCAACGACACCTCTTTACAACATGATTATCAACGCTATGAAATACATTCTAACTCTCCTGACCTTCCTCGCTACTAGCCTAGCATTTTCTCAAAATCATACCCTAAACTTGTGGCCGGGACTTCCTCTCTTACAAAAAGTCTCGGATCAGCAAGAAAAATCCGTACAGGAGGGCATTGTTCGTATTTCAAATGTTCAAATCCCTAGCATTGAAGTTTATTTACCCACCCAGCAAATCGCTACCGGTGAAGCGGTTCTTGTTTTCCCTGGTGGCGGGTATGGGATATTGGCTTACGATTGGGAAGGAACCGACTTTGCAAAATGGTTGAATTCCCAAGGAATTGCGGGAATCGTGGTCAAGTACCGGTTGCCACTGTCCTCTTCCCTCACAGATCCAAAGGAAGTTCCCTTGCTCGATGCACAACGAGCCATCCGATTGGTACGGCAACATGCCGAGGCCTGGCATATCAACCCATCCAAAGTAGG
>SXYU01000206.1 GCA_005788235.1 Cytophagales bacterium | reverse complement strand
CTTCACTCTGGTTGTAGGTAGCAATGTCTGTAATTGCTTTGATTGGCTCTGGTTGGAGGTGAATGTCAAAAATCGTTTGATCCAATCCATCATAGGCTTTTTGGAGCATGGGATCAATCTGCTCACCTGCTTGAAGTGGAATAAATTCTTCTATTCGCTGAATTCCTAGAATCCCCATATTTCCCGTGATCTCTACCGCATTGGTTGACCATGGGGTAATCATTTCTTTGCGTGGCCCTGAGTACCGATTACTAA
Organism: Cytophagales bacterium; assembly: GCA_005788235.1. GTDB lineage: Bacteria > Bacteroidota > Bacteroidia > Cytophagales > Cyclobacteriaceae > Algoriphagus. Next base: position 5,930 of record SXYU01000206.1, on the reverse strand, counting down.
TTTTATCCGTTTGGAGGGCTTTTGCCTCCCCAAAAAGCCAGCTTAACTTTTGGATGTCTTCTTCGTGTAGGGGTTGAGATACTTGAACTCCATAAATGAGTTTCTGAGGGGATTCAAAGAAGAAAATCATGTCCTTGGGCGGCTAAGTTTCAAAGGTAAGAATTTGGGTTTTTAGAATGTAAAAAGTAGTACCTAATTTTTCAATTTTAGGTTGGATTTTCCGTCGGCGCTCAAGGTGAGGAGCTCTACACTTTTTCTCGGTCCACGCGTAGGTAGGAAACAGTGGCTTCGATGAGTTGCCCATGTCCTACAGGAAGCAGAATGAGTCTAAGATTCGGAACTTTGGATGTAAATCGCTCTAGGTTTTTTGGGGACACCATGTTGTCAAAGTCCCCAAGGAATACAGTTACTTGAATAGGATGCTGCCTCAACTTCCTTATGATGGCACCGAGTTGCAGGTGGAGACCGCCTAACACCTTCCAAACTAGGTAGACTTGTGCTCTTTTGGATCGGGTTTCGAGTTGGGTTTTGACAAATTTCACTAGACTTTTTTGAAGTAGTCCAGCTGTTTTCAGGTTATCTACTAGTGTAAAAAATCGCTGAGGCCTAAATACAACCCGTTTGAATAATGGGTGAATGCCACTGGGGTAGTTGCTCATGCTGTACCAGAGGCCTGTTTTGATACCATCTGGAGCTAGAAGGCTCAAGCTACTGATTCGTTCAGAGAGCAATTCATAGCTTAATAAGGCAAATTTACCTCCCATGCTGTAGCCGACAAGATGGAAGGTATCGATAGATTCTTGTTGCAATAGGGAAAGGAGAATTGTTTTCCATTCATTCTTTTTAAGTGGTTTTTCAGACGTATTCCAACTGCTCCGTCCGTGGTAGATCAAGTCTACAAAAAGGAAACTTTGCTTGGGGGTTCGGACTTTTTCAAATGCCAGCATATCCTGGTGGCACTGTCCGAATCCATGAAAGAAAATCCATACCTCCGTACCGCTGCCGATACGTCGGTAGGCTAGTTTTCCAGCTGGGTACCTGACAAATTCCATGATGGTAAAATTAACTTTTGTAAAAGGGGTTTTGAGAAGAATAATAAGTAGATTTAATTTATCGTTAATAAAATTATATTCTTATAAATCAATTATCACAATTTAATATTCTAAAAACAAACCTAAATATAGTTTATTTTGAAATAATATTTTTAAATAAAACTACGGAAACTATAAACAAATAAATAGTTTCCGTAGTTTTGTCTTTAAATTAGATAGCGGTGGAGACAAGGCAACGAATTTTAGAGATAGCTACGGAGCAGTTCGCACGCTTTGGAGTCCGTACGGTTACTATGGAAGATTTGGCGAGACAGGCTGGAATTTCGAAGAAGACCATTTATCAAGAGTTTGAAGACAAGAAGGATCTGGTGAAAGCTGTGTTTGCCTCTATTTTGGAAGAGGACCAGCGTAAGCTTTCCTTTATTCTAGAGCAGGGAGATGGAGTCATCGAGCACCTGGTGCAGACTTCTCAAATGATGCGTGACCGGCTTACTTCCATCAATCCTTTGGTGATTATGGAGGTACAGAAATATTTTCCAGAGGCATGGAAGCTTTTTGAATCATTCAAGGATCAAACGATTCAAAAAGACTTAATCAACGTCCTAGAACTTGGTAAACAGCTCGGCTATTTCCGACCTGAGATCGATTCCCGTGTTCTTGCCAAAGTGAGATTGAACCAAATTACTACTGCCTTTGATCCGAAAAATTTTGCGGATCCCGAATACAATTTGCTCGAAGGACAGCTTGTAATTCTAGATCATTTTCTTCACGGTATCTTTACGGACAAAGGTAGACAAGCCTTTTTAGTACAAAAAGACCTATTGAATTAAACCAACTAGTGTATGAAAAAATACCTCCTTCTACTTGCTCTGGTAGGGTTAAGTGCTTCCCAACTCGCTGCCCAACAGCTGGTAGAATTTAAGCTTGCTGATGCCCTCACCTATGCTTTGGAAAACAACCCGAGCGCAAAAAATGCCCGATTGGAACTCCTTATTTCCAAGGCTACGATTAAGCAAACTACTGCACAAGGATTGCCACAAATAAACGGATCCTACAACTTGGATTACAATCCAAAAATCCCAGTTGTCTTTTTACCCAATCAACCTCCGTTCGGGGACCCTTCCAATCCTAGCGACGTGATTCCAGCTCGTTTTGGAGTGAACTATTCTTCTGGTTTGGGAGTGACGGTTTCCCAGATGATTTTTGACGGATCATTTTTTGTAGGACTTCGCGCTGCCAAAACACTCCTTGACCTGACTAACAAGGATTTGAAAAAGGCCGAAATCGATGTGATTGAAAATGTGAAAAAAGCCTATTTCGGGGTTTTGGTTAATCAGCAACGCATTCGTTTAGCTGAAGCCAACTTGTCTCGAATCGATACGCTACTTAAGGAAACTACTGCGCTTCTGGAGGCTGGATTTGTAGAGAAGCTTGATGTTTCCCGTGTGCAGGTGCAGCGCAATAATAGTTATACACAGGTACAACGAAGCCAAACTGGCCTAGACATCAGCAAGCAAATTCTAAAGCTGCAGATGGGTATGCCGATAGAATACGAAGTTATCCTAGCAGAATCTTTGGAAGAATTATCTCCTAAAGAGGAGACGCTTGCGCTGTTAGGTGAAGAAGGAGCTGAGCGGGTTGAATTGGAGCAGGTGGCTACGCAGCTATCACTTGCGGGCTTGGATTTGAAAAATAATCAGAGTCAGTACATGCCCAAAATAGATTTTATAGGAAATACTCGCAGGAGCGGTGCAGGCAATGAATTGGATCGGGTTTTCAATAGTTCCAACTGGTTTGGTAGCTCCTTGGTAGGACTGAGTATGTCAGTCCCCATTTTTGATGGGTTCTCAAAAGCAGCACGAATTCAAAAAAATCGAGTTCAAATTAATCAACTTGAAAACCAGCGAACCTTTTTAAAAGAATCCTTTAAGAACGAATTGTATGCTGCCAAGGCAAACCTTCGAAATGACCTAAGTCTATTAGAAGTGCAGGAAGCCAATTTGCAGCTCGCCACAGAAGTTTACCAAATTGCTCGAATCAAATACAAAGAAGGGGTGGGATCTAACCTTGAAGTAGTGGAGGCTGATGCCGCCTTAATTCAAGCAGAAATCAATTACCTCGGAGCCATCTACGATGGTCTTATTTCCAAAATAAATCTTGAAAAAGCCCTAGGCTTGCTAAAGCCTGATTTGACAAACTAAACCAACTCTTCCACCTCTATTTTATAATCATGAAATCAATCCTAAACTTTGCCACTTTGTTTGTCCTTTCTCTTGGGATAACCTCCTGTGCAGGAGATGGTCTAGAAGCAAAAAAAGCTGAATTGGAAGCATTAAAAAGTCAGCTTTCAGAGTTGGCAACACAAATCAAAACCTTAGAAGCTGAATTGATTGCTGCAGATCCTGAATTTGCTGCAGCTGCCAAAAAGCCTCTCTTGATTACGACAGCAGCTGCTCGTAAAGGGGAATTTACCCACTTTGTGGAGGTTACCGGTTCGGTACTTTCCAAGAAAAATGTGAATATCAGTTCCGAAACACTAGGAAGAATTTTGGACATCCCAGCCATCGAAGGCATGCGTGTATCCAAAGGCCAAGTTTTGGCTAAGGTGGATTCAGAAGCCATCCAACGTAGTATTGAAGAATTGGAGAATAACCTTTCCTTAGCCCGCACTGTGTTTGAAAAGCAGGAGCGCCTTTGGAACCAAAAAATCGGAACTGAAATCCAGTACTTGGAGGCAAAAAGTAGAAAAGAAGGATTGGAGAAGAGCCTAACCTCTCTGCGAACTCAACTGGCTAAAGCAACGATTCGAGCACCATTCAATGGTACTGTGGAAACAGTTCGCGTTCGCGTAGGTGAATTGGTGCAGCCGGGTTCCCAGATGTTTCAATTTGTGGGCGAGAGCGATTTATTTATTGAGGCAGATCTATCTGAAAGCTACATTGGTGTACTTGCTAAAGGAGACTCAGTTGAAATCACCTTCCCTTCCATTAATAAAACAATCATTACCAAGGTGTCTGCAACGGGTTCCATCATCAATCCCAACAACAGAACCTTTAAAGTAGAGGTGTTTCTTTCTAGCCTTCCAGAGGTGAAGCCCAACATGACTTCCGTATTGAAGATTCAGGATTATAAAAATAAGGAGAGCGTTATTGTTCCATCCCACTTGATCATGGCTGATACCAAAGGAGACTACCTGTTTGCAGTAGAAAATGGGATAGCAAAGAAAAAATACGTGACCCGTGGCTACACTTCGGGAGATCAAACAGAAATTGCGGATGGGCTCACGGGAACCGAAGTATTGGTAGACAAAGGATTCCGTGAAGTGGGAGATAATTTTAGTGTAAACGTAGCTAAACAGTAATCATGGATAGCCCTCAAAAATCCAAAACAATCCGTGAGTTTGGATTGTCCAGTTTTAGTGTGGACAATTCTACGTCGGTCATTATTCTGACACTAATCATTACGGTATTGGGTTTAGGTGCTTACCGCACCATGCCCAAGGAAAGTTTTCCAGAAATTGTCATTCCAACAGTCTATGTAGGCACTCCTTATCCTGGCAACTCGCCTGTGGATATGGAGAATCTGATCACGCGGCCTATTGAAAAACAGTTGAAGTCGTTGAATAATGTGAAGGACATCAAGTCAACTTCTGTGCAAGATTTTTCTTCTATTGTAATTGAGTTTACGCCTGGAGTGGAACTTGCTAAAGCCATCCAAGATGTAAAAGATGCAGTAGATAAGTCAAAAAGTGAGTTGCCAACAGATCTCAATCAGGAACCCAATGTCCTAGAGGTAAATACTTCAGATTTTCCAATTATGAACGTCAATATCTCTGGTCCTTATTCGGAGCAGGAATTGAAGCGTTATGGGGAATATCTTGAAGATGCTATCGAGAAGCTTCCGGAAATTTCCAAGGCAGACCTTGCGGGGACCATCGAGCGTGAGATCCAAATCAACGTGAACCCCTATAAAATGGAGTCTGTTGGCGTAAGTTTTAACGACATTTCGGGTGCAATCCAAACAGAAAATATGACTGTTTCTGGAGGGAGTATTAAAAGTGGTGATTTTGAACGGACGCTACGCGTAGATGGTGAATTTACCAATCCAGAGGACCTGCTAAACATTATCGTCAAAACGGATCAGCAGAAGATTGTGTATTTGAGAGACGTCGCCCAGATTAAAGATACCTTTAAAGATAGGACTTCCTATGCGCGCAGTAAAAACTTGCCTGTAATCACAATTAACGTGACCAAGCGAAGTGGAGAAAACTTACTGGATGCTGCGGACAAAATCAAAGAGATCATTGAGACCACAAGGGTCAATCGATTTCCTGAAAACCTAGAAATTTCCATCACCAACGACCAAAGTAAGCAAACGCGAATTCAAGTAAGTGACCTGGAAAATTCCATCATTTTTGGAATTATTCTGGTAGTCTTGGTATTGATGTTCTTCATGGGCTTCCGAAATGCCCTTTTTGTGGGATCGGCGATTCCTTTGTCCATGTTTATTTCCTTCTTGGTGCTGGACTCCTTCGGCATTACGCTTAACTTGATGGTGCTTTTTTCACTTATCCTTGCGCTAGGCATGTTGGTGGATAATGGGATTGTGGTGGTAGAGAATATTTACCGTATGATGCAAGATGGCAAGCCAGCCGTTCAAGCGGCAAAAGAAGGGGTTGGTGAAGTGGCTTGGCCCATCATTACTTCAACACTTACAACGTTAGCCGCATTCCTTCCACTTGCGTTTTGGGATGATCTGGTAGGGGAGTTTATGAAATACCTGCCCATTACATTGATTATTGTACTTTCCGCCTCCTTGTTTGTGGCGTTGGTCATCAATCCAGTCATGACGGCTATGTACATGAAGATTGAGGACATG
>SXYU01000205.1 GCA_005788235.1 Cytophagales bacterium | reverse complement strand
TAGCTACTCCAAGAAGCTACAATACTGACATTGCTGCATTCGTGAAATTTTTAAACAACGCCTCTGCTGAGTTCCAAAGCAGGCAAAAATAAGTTAGGGATAAATCTCCTCTAAAATCTGCGCGAGGCGCACGCTAGCAGCAATCAAACGCTCTTCCACAATGCTGAAATTCTGATACAGGTAGGGGTAGCTGATCTTTTTATTTTCCGGCAGGTTGTACACCTGAGGTCGGTAGCTCACCGCCTCCTTCAACCAATCCTGCATGGTCCCAGCGCGGTAGGAAGCCTGCATTTGGGGTGTCAAGCGACGGTACAATTCTTCCCCCAATTCAGTGTAGCTCATGCCTTGGCGATCGATCATGCCACTATCCCAGAGGGCATGCAGGTTGGTCGGCTGCCCAAAAAACTCAATTCGCACATCATTGCCTCCCTTATCCGTACCCGTACCTACGTGCAGCGGCTGGTGAATGTCCTCCACCATGTGGATAAGCATCTTTAATTTTTCAGCCTCCGTTTTCGGATCCAAGCCTCCTTTTTTGAGCTCTGCTTTGATTCGCTTAATGGCCTCGTACGCATCCCCTGTTTTTTCCTGCGTGTTGGCATCGTACTCCCCATTTTTACTGTTCAGGTAATGCCAGGTGGTCGCATAGTCGTAGCTTTTATCGGAGCGGATGTCATCCATCCAAGTGCCGCTTTTGCTCAGCGAAACGGGATGCAACAGGCTTTTCACTTTTTTGAGCGTGGATTTTTTAAGCTGCTTCTCTGCCATCAATCCAATTAGGTAGTGTCCCAATTGCCCCCAGGCAAAGGCCTGAGATGCCCCAAAGGTGAACACTAACGTAAATACCAAGGCGAGTGAAAGCGAATAGATTCTTTTCATAATTGGAAGTAGAATAGTCTGTTAGGTAGAAGCCAGTTCGGACACTGCAAGCCAAGCCATAAGTCCGGAACCAATTTCCAAAGCTTCCTCCTCAATGTCAAAGGTAGGTGTATGTACCCCTGAGATGATGCCTCGGGCTTCGTTGCGCGTTCCCAAGCGGTAAAAGCAGCCATCAATCTCCTGTGAAAAATAGGCAAAGTCCTCGGCAGCCATCCAGATGTCCAAATCAAGGACATTCTCCACTCCCAGGTAGTCCCGGGCAGCGTCTACGGAGCGAGCTGTTAATTCAGGATTATTTTTTAGAAAAGGATAGCCCTTCCGGATTTCAAAGTCTAGTTGTCCACCCATTCCCTCCACGATTCCTTCGGCGATTTGACGCATTTTTTGATGTGCCTTGGCTCTCCAGGCTTCATCCAAGGTGCGGAACGTGCCTTGGATCTTGACTTCATTGGGAATGATGTTGGTGGCTCCCAGTGCCTCCACCCGGCCAAAGGAAAGTACCGACGGGATTTTGGGATTGCCTACGCGGCTGACGATTTGCTGCAGGGCCACCAGTAAGTGCGCAGAGATCAAGACCGGGTCAATGAAGGTTTCTGGCATGGCTCCATGACCGCCTTTTCCCTTGATGGTCAGGTACAATTCGTCGGTGCTGGCCATGTAGAGACCAGAGCGGAAACCTACCTTACCGGCAGGAATCATCGGCATCACGTGTTGACCAAGGATGGAGTTGGGTCTAGGATTTTCGAGGACTTTGTCCTTGATCATTAGCGATGCTCCACCCGGAATGATTTCTTCACCAGGTTGGAAAATTAGTTTGATCGTCCCCTCAAATTGGTCTCTGACCTCATTCAAGATTTTTGCTGCTCCTAATAGAGATGCGGTATGTGCATCGTGACCACAGGCATGCATGACGCCAGGGTTTTGAGACTTGTAGGGCACCTCATTCGCCTCAATAATCGGCAAGGCATCCATATCTGCACGAAGAGCAACCACCTTTTTATCGGGATTTTTCCCTTTGATCAGTGCAGACCAGCCCGTAGTCGCTTTGGATTCGATCTCGGTAATGCCGATCTCTTTCAACTTTTCTACTACAAAGGCTGCAGTTTGAAATTCTTTGAACGAAAGCTCCGGGTGGCTATGGAGGTGGCGGCGGAGATCGATGACCTCCTGCTTGTAGGCTTGAGCCAGGGATTTAATTCTGTCCTTGAGCATTGGCGGGGGAAGATGGCGTGTACTCTTTCCTTAAAAATCGATCTTGGATAATTCGTGCTGCCGGAAACTGGGTTTTCAGCTGGTAATATGCGAGCTGTGCTTCAATCTTAAAGCCATAGGCCCCTACTTTTATCAAATAGCGTGGCTGCTGGTATTGTATCTCGGCATTTAGCTCTGGAAATAAGGTGGAAAGCGTCCCTTTGGTTCGAAAAGCTTCATTTCGATCTACCCCCGAATACACAAGCACCGTAAACCCGCTGTAATAAGGTTCCGTCTTTGCTTTTTCGTAACTCTTGCTAATTCGTTGCGCAAGCACTTGATCCACAGATTGAGAAGAGAACGGCAGGGATGGGGTCACCTTCTGCAAGGCCTTCATGTAATCAGGAAAGTCGGGAAGTCTTTCGCTCAGATTTTCTTGGTACTTAGAGTAGTCCACCGCCACTGCTTGCGGAAACCCTAAGGTAGTTTTACAAGCCCAAAACAGAAATACAATTCCTAAGATCCCAAAATTTTTCATGGCTATCAGCTTTCTATGACTACACAATTTCCTTGTTCAATGTCTTGCTCAATGCTTTTGTATTTGACGCCTAACTTGGTACTGCCATCTCGGTATTGTACCGAAACCTTATCGTTTCTACCGTAGACCTTGTCCACCTTTCGAGGGGCTACTGGAGCCGGGGCTGGTCTACCCGCTGTAGCAGCTGCGGCAGCCGCTCTATTAGCACCTGGATTTAGGGTGCTTCCAACCTCCGCTTTGGTAGCTTGAACGCGTGATTCCGAAGCACGCTGAGGTAGCGGAGCTTGCTGCACCTGTGAAGCATCCTGTTTGGGCAGGTCTGCACGGGTGAGGAAAGACGTCATATCTTCGTTGAGCTTGCCAACAAAGCGTTTGAATAGCTCAAAGCCCTCAAACTTGTAAATCAAGAGAGGATCTTTTTGTTCGTACACCGCATTCTGCACCGATTGCTTCAGGTCATCCATATCGCGGAGGTGCTCCTTCCAATTTTGGTCAATGATGGCCAAGGACACGTTCTTTTCAATGGCCCGAACGAGCTCCTGCCCATTGTTTTGCAGCGTTTTTTCCAAGTTACACACTACTCCAATTTGCTTGACTCCATCCGTAATCGGCACCATAATGTCCTTGACGGTAGCGCCTCGCTCTTCCTGAACATTTCTAAAAACTGGAAGCGCGGTTTGGGCGATTTGTGCGTTTTTCTTCTGGTAAAAATCAAAAGCCAAGGTATACAACTCCTGGGTGAGTTTGGTGGAATCCTTTGATTTGAGGTCTTCATTCGTCACCGAAAAATCTACCCCTAAGGTCGTGAATACATTCATCCGCAGGTTTTCTGCATCCCCGGTGGACTTGCCCATTTCGATGAGGTTTTCACTGACATCAAACAAGATATTGAGAATATCTAGCTCCAAGCGATCTCCTTTGAGCGCATTTCTTCTTCGCTTGTACACGGCCTCACGCTGAGAGTTCATCACATCGTCGTACTCGAGCAGGCGCTTCCGCGTTCCAAAGTTGTTTTCTTCCACCTTTTTCTGTGCGCGCTCGATGGACTTGGTGATCATGCTGTGCTGAATCACTTCCCCTTCTTCCAAGCCCATGCGGTCCATGAGTTTGGCAATGCGGTCTGATCCAAATAGGCGCATCAAACTGTCTTCCAAGGAAACAAAAAACTGGGAAGATCCCACATCCCCTTGACGACCAGAACGGCCACGAAGCTGGCGGTCTACACGACGCGATTCGTGTCGCTCCGTACCAATGATAGCTAAGCCTCCTGCCTTTCGGGATTCAGGGGTTAGCTTGATATCCGTACCTCTACCCGCCATGTTGGTGGCAATTGTCACCGTACCAGG
>SXYU01000022.1 GCA_005788235.1 Cytophagales bacterium | reverse complement strand
TTCGGTCTACCTAAACGGGAAGATGAACCTGCTGCCAAAAGGATGACTCCAGTTTTCATAACCCGGAATCATGAATGGGTCCTGGCTTATCCCGAAGGAAACCGGGTTTCCGCTTGCGAACTACTGCAGCGATTTCAGCAAGGATGGCTAGCGCGATCTCCTCGGAAGTTTCCGCCCCAAGGTCCAAGCCAATAGGAGCGTAGAGATTACCCGCTGGAATAGCGATTCCCTTTGCCTGTAGTCGTTCCAACAGCTTTTCAGTCTTTCGCTTCGGCCCTAAGATTCCGATGTATGGGAGTAGTAGCTGGGACAATCTCTCGAGGAGTACCAGTTCGTAGTCAAAACTATGCGTCATCAGGAGCGCTACGGTATTCAAATCCGTTTCAATCTGCTCCATGACCTCTTCTGCAGGTCCCTGGATAATCCGTTGAACGGTTGGAAATCGATTGCTCGTAGCCAAGGCTTTTCTCCCATCCACCAGAATCACTTCATGCCCAAGTAGGGCAGCAAATTGCGCCACAGGTAGAGTGTCATTGCCAGCGCCGAAAAGGAGCAACTGTAGGGGAGGGTGAATCAATTCAAAAAATATGGAAAGCTCGTCCAACGCTTCGAAACACTGAATTCGACTGCTGGGCTGGTCAAAAGCCTCAACTTCTTGCTCGATACGGGGATGGAATTCTTCCTTGACTTTAGCAAAAGATCCAAATTGCTGTAGTCCTTGGGTGAGGTGTACCGTACCGATTTGCTCCTTATTGGAGTTTTTGAGGGAAAAGAAGGTAAGCAATAGGGAGGTCTCCCGCTTTGATCTTGCGAGACGAATCAGTTCTACAGGATTGTCTGCCTGATTCACATCCAGGGGCTCGATCAAGAGGTGAATGATGCCATTGCAGCCCAAACCTATCCCAAACTTCTGGTCATCCTCATCCGTGGTGTCGTAGGTGACGAGCATGGATTTTTGCTGAAAGATGACCGCCTGTGCTTTGCGAAGTGCATCTCCTTCCAAGCAACCCCCACTAATTGCCCCAGTTAATCTTCCATCCTGAGTAACGAGCATTCGTGCACCAGGGCGTCTGTAAGCAGAGCCATCCACTTGCACCACCGTTGCCAGGGCCATGGCTTGCCCCTCTGCCTTGGCTAAATCATAGGCATCAATCAGCTGGGCAAATTCTTTCATTCAGCAAGTTGAGAGCTAGAAGAAGAGCTGTTTGGTTTTTGTAGGGAAAATAGGAGAGAGGAAAGCGTAGAAATCACCAAGTAGCCCACAAATGCATAGACAGCACCTGGAAACTGGGCATTGAGCCCAAACCAATCTCCGGTAGTGAATACAAAATAAAGGGCATAACTACTCTTCAATGCCTCCCAGCACCAAGCGAAGGGATTTCGATCCATCAGTTCGGTGTAAGCAAACACTGTGAGAAAGACGAATCCTCCGTAGTAAAAGATGCCTGGAGCACCAATTGATGCCAAATTGTAGAAGAGGTAACTCAAGAGAAGTAGCAAAATAATCAACTGTCCAAAACTCCAAATTCGCATCCCAGCGTTGAGTTCTGGGTTGTATTTGTCAAAACGATACACATCCTGGATCTTGGCTACTGGATGCTTCGCTGCCACATCACTAGGTCTCCATCCTAAAGGCATAAACCAAATTTTCAGCTTATCTCTCCAGTTTTTGGCACGCCAGGCATCCTTAATCAAGAGCCACAAGTGCATAAAATTGATTTTGATGGGATTCCAGGTATGTACTGGTCTAGTGACTCCATAAACCGCCGGAATATCTTCACGCTCTTCTTGGAAGGTTCCAAACCACTTGTCCCAAAAGATAAATATCTGTCCGTAGTTTTTGTCCAGGTATTCGGGATTGATTGCGTGGTGAACCCGGTGATGGGCAGGGGTGACGATAATTTTCTCAAGTAAACCCAGGGAACGAATGTGCTGGGTATGGTACCAAAACTGTGCAAATAAATGCAAGGGAGCTACTACACCAATTACTTCAGGAGGAACACCCAGAAAAGCAGCTGGCAAAAGGAATATTGCAAAGATTTTAAAGATCGAAGAGATACTTTGGCGCAATGCACAAGCGAGGTTAAATTCTTCCGAGGAATGATGGACGATGTGATTATTCCAGAAGATATTGTATTTATGATTGATACGATGGGTCCAATAACCCGCAAAATCCAAGGCAAAAAATGCAATGACATATACCACCCAAGAGGCCTCAATCGTGAAAAGGGAGAATTGAGTAAAGAGCCATTGGTAAGAAATGACCGCCACACTAAGCCCCAGTACATCCTTGGTCACATTGGTGATGCCCGAGCTCAAACTTGAAATCATGTCGCTTATAGGAACCGTGTCTTTTCTTTTCCAGATACCCCAAGCCTTTTCAAAGATCACCAGCACAAAAAATGCTGGCATTGCAATCAACAATATTTGACCATACGCTTCCATAACTTCCTTCTATTTGCATTAAATTTACTTATAAACTCCTATTCATTCAACTTTTGTTTGGATTCACGAGAATTATCCTCAAAAAATTAGTTCTTGCAATCCCAAAACCTCCTGATTTCAACCCTTTTTATGAATATTCCTAGTTTGGCTGCTTTAAAAAAAGAGCTTTCCTACCTCGATGAAAAAGAGCTTAGTAGCTTAATCTTAGAACTGAGCAAGTTCACTCGGGACAACAAAGCATTTTTATACTTCAAACTCAACGAAAAGAATCAGCCCAGCCTATTTGTTGATACGGTGAAAGAAGAGTTGGATGAGCTATTTCAAACGGCGAACACAACTTCTTTTTACCTATGTAAAAAATCAGCCCAGACCATCCGCCGTAAACTCAACAAGGCCCTTAAGTTCAGCAAGAACAAAGAGGACCAGGTGGAATTGCTGATGTATTTCTGCGAGCAACTTAAAAAATATGGGTATTTGAAGTACCAGCATCCGATCCTTCAGTCCCTGTTTTTGAAGCAAACAGAGAAAATTCAGAAAAGCATCGCTGCTCTGCACGAGGATCTTCAATACGATTACAGCACTAGATTGGATGAAATTTTGGGGTAATAGCCTTGAAATCTCCATTTATTTTAACCTATTTGACTTAGAATCATGATTTGTTGAACCCATGAAAAAAACCTTTCGATTCCTTCCTTTCCTGATGACTTTCTTAATTGGTTTCACTGCATTTGCACAGGAAATCAAATGGGATAAGAAAGGGGATACCTTTTACTCAGTAGTTAAAAATGAGATTTTCCGGCACCCCTTACCCAATACAGTAGGAGAGAGGTTAATTTCCGCAGCTCAACTTAGCCCAATAGGCCAATCACCCCTTTCCATTACCGACTTCGCATTTTCAGCCGATGGGCAGAAAGTATTGGTCTACACCAACACTAAGGCTGTGTGGCGCCTGCAAACGCAAGGAGACTATTGGGTGTATGAACTCCAAACTGGGAGATTAACTCAAGTAGGAGGCGAGCTTCCCGAAAGTTCACTACGCTTCGCTAAATTCTCTCCAGACGGTTCCAAAGTGGCTTTTGTCAGTGAATTCAACTTGTATATTCAGGACTTGAATTCTGGTCAAATTACTCCTTTGACTAAAGATGGAAACCGAAAACTGATCAACGGAACCTTTGATTGGGCCTACGAGGAAGAGTTTGCCTGTCGAGATGGCTTTCAATGGAGCCCAGACGGGAAGCGTATTTCTTTTTGGCAAATCGATGCCAACCAGATTCGCGATTATTATATGATTAACACCACTGATTCCATTTATCCCCAAATCATTCCTGTAGAGTACCCTAAAGTAGGAGAGTCTCCCTCACCGGCAAGAATTGGCATAATTGAACTTGAAAATAAAAAACTTACTTGGCTCAACATTCCTGGTAACCCACAGCAGCATTACTTGCCTCGAATGGAGTGGAATTCAGCGGAGCTACTTCTGGTGCAGCAACTCAACCGCAAGCAGAACCATAGCAAAATTATAGGAGTCAACGTAACGACTAATGTGGCGAATCTCATTTTCGAAGAACAAGATGAGGCTTGGATTGATGTGTTGTCCAGCTGGGAAAATGTGTATGGGCTCACTTACCGACACGAGTTTAAGTGGATCAATGGGGGCAAGGAATTCCTATGGTTTAGCGAGAAAGATGGCTGGAGACACCTGTATCGGATTGACTTGAGCGGTAAAGTAATTGCGGTGACCCATGGAAATTACGATGTGATCAACCTTTTGCACTTCAGTGAGAAAGAAAATTCAATTTATTTTCATGCATCTCCTGACAATGCCACGCAGAAATACCTCTATAAAGCCAAATTGGATGGAAAGGGAATTGCCGAGCGGGTTACACCTGTAGATATGTCTGGAACTCATTCGTATGTAATTTCTCCGAGTGGGAGGTATGGCATGCATCAGTTTTCCAACAGCTTTACCCGACCTGCTAGCGAATGGATCAGCCTTCCCAAGCACCAGCCATTGGATGCTAGTCAAAGCATTGCATCCAAATTGCCTGCTAACCAGGGGAGTAAAACAGTGGAGTTCTTTAAAATCAATACCGCCGATGGCACAGAGATGGATGGCTGGATGGTGAAACCCAAGAATTTTAACCCCGCTAAGAAGTACCCTGTCTTATTTATGGTGTACACAGAACCTTGGGGTGCCAATGTAAAAGACAATTATGGAGTAGGGCGCAACCGCAACTACCTTGGTGATATGGCAGAGGATGGATATATCTATATTTCCATTGACAACCGGGGCACACCTGCACCCAAAGGTCGGGTTTGGCGTAAAAGCATTTACCGAAAAATTGGGCGATTAAACATCTCCGACCAAGCCGAAGCTGCCAAGCAAATCAGCAATTGGCCTTTTGTGGATGCTTCTCGCATGGCGGTATGGGGACACAGTGGGGGTGGATCCGCAACCCTAAATCTCCTCTTTCAATACCCTGATCTTTTTCAGACAGGGATCTCTTTGGCCGCTGTAGCCAATCAGCTTACCTATGATAATATCTACCAAGAGCGCTACATGGGATTGCCGCAAGAAAACTTGGAAGATTTTGTAGCAGGATCACCCATCACGCATGCCAAAAATTTAAAGGGAAATCTGCTGTATATTCATGGTACTGGTGACGACAACGTTCACTATGCGAATGCCGAAATGTTGATCAACGAACTGATAAAGCATGGAAAGCTATTCCAGTTTATGCCCTATCCCAACCGCTCCCATGGCATTGGTGAGGGAGAGGGTACTACGGCTCACTTGCGCATGGTGTATACCCATTTCTTAAAAACCTACTGTCCTCCTGGAGGAAGGTAATTTTCTCAATTTCCAAGTTTATGAAGTTTAAATCTACCCAATATATTTTAGCAGTAGCTCTCAGTTTTGCTCTGCTCCAATCTAGTTCTGCTCATGCTCAATACAGCCGAGCAGATAGTTTGCGGGGTAGAGTCGGCCCCGAACGCAGCTGGTGGGACCTCAAACACTACGACCTAAGTGTGGAAATTAGTCCATCAAAAAAATACATAAAAGGTTCAAATAAAATAAGTTATAAGGTAATAAATGAAGCGAAACTTTTACAATTAGATCTACAAGAGCCCTTAACTGTAACCTCAATCAGACAGGGTGGGGAGGGGCTTGCTTTTCGACGAGAAGGGGCAGTGTATTGGGTGACTTTAACAAAGAAACAAGTTCCAGGTGCCCTAGAAGAGCTTGTGGTGCAGTACGAGGGGATTCCCAAAGAGGCGGTTCGCCCACCTTGGGATGGAGGAATTACCTGGCAAAAGGATTCAAAAGGGCTTGATTTTATCGCATCCTCCAACCAAGGCATAGGATCTAGCATTTGGTGGCCCTTGAAAGACCATCCTGCAGATGAGGTAGATAGTTTGGACATGCATGTAACTGTACCCAAAGGATTGTTGGATATTTCAAATGGACGTTTGGTCGAAATTGAAATGGGAAAAGATACCGATACCTTTCACTGGAAGGTGGTCAATCCGATCAATGACTATGGAGTAAATATCAATGTAGGGGATTACGTACAGTTTGGAGAGAAATATGCAGGTGAAAAAGGGACCCTGGATATGGATTATTTTGTTTTGCGGGAGAACTTGGAGAAGGCAAAAGTTCATTTTCAAGATGCTATACGCATGATGCAAGCTTTTGAGCACTGGTTTGGTCCTTATCCTTTCTATGAGGACGGATTTAAGTTGGTGGAAGCTCCTTATTTAGGTATGGAACACCAGAGTTCGGTGACTTATGGCAACGGCTACCAAAATGGTTACCGTGGCAGAGACCTAAGTGGAACTGGCTGGGGCTTAAAATTTGACTTTATCATCATCCATGAGGCGGGT
>SXYU01000204.1 GCA_005788235.1 Cytophagales bacterium | reverse complement strand
GAGATGCAGTTCCTATGCTGGGACGCTGCAAGGATGTAATCCAGTTTTACCAGGGTGTCCCTGCCCCTACCGAAAAAAGAGAGGTGGTAGATCACAGTTTTCATGTGTCCTGCACCCTATTTTTTGACTCCTTTGAAGGGCAGAATGGCTACCAAAAAGATCCACTTCACTTAGAGTTTATCGCTAAGTATTCGACTTTCTGGAAAACCGTTAAAGTGTATGACATCTTACTGTAAAACAAGAAACCAATTTCTCCGTTTATAATAAAAAAATAAGAATCCTATGAAAAGATTGATTTGGATAAGTGCTTGGTTGTGGATCGGCTTGTGGTCTTGCGAACCAAAAGAAGAGGGTCCTGCACCTACAGACCCGACAAAGCCAGTAGTTGACGAGGTGAAAAAAGCAATCGTAGACGTCATGCGTGAATGGTATTTCTGGAATGGGCAGGTGCCTGTGACAGTTGACTTGACCAAATATGCCTCCAACGAAGCGCTCTTGGATGGAATCATATACAAACCGATCGATAGATTCTCTTATTTGACCACACAGGAAGCGTTCAACAATGCATTTGTAGGCAAAAATGCAGGACATGGATTTGGATTTGCCTTTACTGCTGATGAAAAACTCTATGTATCCTTTGTATTTGCGGAATCTCCTGCAGGTAAAGATGGATGGAAAAGAGGCTGGGAAATCACCCAAATCAATGGCAAACCAATCGCTGATTACAAAATAGCTGGAGGCTATGACTTTAAACTAGGAGGACCTGACCCAGGGATTGTCAATTCTTTTACCTTTAAACTGCCTGACGGAACCACCACTACGCGAAGCAATATAAAAGCTGAATACCAATCCAATTCGGTATTGGATCAACGCGTGATTCAAGTGGATGCCAAAAAAGTAGGGTATTGGGCGTATCAAAGTTTCAAAGCTACCGCAGGCTTGAGTCCTACTCGAAGTGCTGAAGTTCAAACCAGCATGGAATTCTTTCAAAATCAAGGCGTCCAAGAGCTTATAATTGACCTACGCTACAACGGTGGTGGCTCCGTGGCCGTAGCCGAACAGGTTTGTAATTACTTGATTCAGACTTCAAATAATAACAAACTCATGTATACCAATAAGTTGAATGCAATGAAAACCGCTCAAAATACCTCTCGGAATTTTAGCAAAATCGGAAGCATCAACTTGAGTCGAGTGATTTTCATTACCTCGGGGAGCTCAGCCTCAGCATCCGAATTAATTATTAATGCTCTAGATCCTTACATGCAAGTAGTACTTATCGGAGACAATACCTTCGGCAAGCCAGTAGGTTCCTTCCCACTTTCCAGTTACAACCGTGTCCTACAAACCAATAATGTGGAAGTAGTACCGATTACCTTTGCCATTGCAAACTCTGCTGGGAAAGCAGAATATTTTGATGGGTTCCCTGCCAACTTTAAGGTGGGGGATAGTCCTCAGTTTGCTTGGGGAGATGTGAAAGACCTTCGTTTGGCTGCAGCTATTCAGTACATCCGTACTGGTACTGTAGGAAACAGAACTATGGACACCTATTACAAGCCAAGCTGGGAGCTTATCGATGCCTTCAAAGGCTTGCAACAAGAGTTTCCAGTATTCTAAAAGGGAAATTTACCTCATAATAAAAGAGCTCTATGAAAATTGAGCTCTTTTAATTCCTCCCAAACCAGGTGTTATTTCGAATGCCGTTGCTTGAATACCTCCATGACCTCGTCCAATTCATAACCTTTCGCCTCGAGAAGCACAAGATAGTGGAATAGCAAGTCTGCCGCTTCCCCTAAAAAAAGTTCCTTATTGTCATCCTTGGCCTCGATTACCAATTCCACCGCTTCCTCCCCTACTTTTTGAGCTAGCTTATTGATTCCCTTTGCAAATAGGCTAGAGGTATAGGATGCTGGACTTGGATTTTCTTTTCGCTCTTTAATTATCCTGCGAAGCTGGTCAATAAATGCAGTTTGTGAGCTGTGGTTGACTTCACCAAAACAAGTATCTGCTCCCGTATGGCAAACTGGTCCGAGCGGCTTGGCTTTGACTAAGATCGCATCCCCATCACAGTCCTCTTGCATACTGATCAGTTCCAAAAAATTGCCTGAAGTCTCTCCCTTGGTCCACAACCTGTTTTTGCTGCGCGAGAAAAAGGTGACTCTGCCAGAGGCTTCCGTTTGGGCCAATGCAGCTTCATTCATGTAGCCCAACATCAATACCTTTCCGGTAATCGAATCCTGTACCACTACAGGAATGAGGCCCTCCATCTTTTTGAAATTTATGTTCATTATTTCTAATAATTCACTTGTTATTACTTATTTGAACGAAACAGGGTTGAAATAAAATAGAAATACACTTCGCTTCGTGAAACAGGGCTGAAACACGAATTGAACTCCCTATTTCACCGAGCTTGCTCGGTCTATTTCCACTCTATTTCAAGGTATTTCTACCGTATTTCCCATCCCTATTTCACGAAGCTCGCCTGCCGCGGCGGGTATTTCCGCTCTATTTCGATGTGTTTCTATTTTATTGCCAGCCTATTCCCACTCTATTTCTTTTTATTTCATTTTCGTACTACTACGTCTTGATCTCTTAAATACTTTTTTAATTCCGGTATTCCAATTTCCTTGAAGTGAAAAATACTAGCTGCTAGTGCTGCATCCGCTTTTCCAGAGGTAAATACTTCCTTAAAATGGAGCATGCTTCCCGCACCGCCAGAAGCAATGACTGGAATAGGTAAGCTTCCTGAAATCGCAGCAGTTAATTCCAAAGCAAAACCAGCTTTCGTGCCGTCATGGTCCATGGAGGTAAGCAGAATCTCCCCTGCACCCCGATCTGCCATTTCCTTTGCCCAACCCATGGATGGCAAGGAAGTAGCAGTCCTTCCTCCATGCGTATACACCCAATCAACCCCGTCGATTTGCCTGGTGTCAATCGCTACTACCACACACTGGGAGCCAAACTCTCTTGCCAAGGCATCCACAAGTTCCGGCCGAGCCACTGCTGCAGAATTGATGGAAATCTTATCTGCACCGGCAGCTAATAAGGCATACACGTCTTCTATCGATCCAATGCCTCCACCTACGGTAAAGGGAATTCGAACTTCCTTGGCCACCTGGGTCACCAAATCTACTAGCGTTTTTCGCTTGTCCACCGTAGCGGTAATGTCCAGAAAAACGAGTTCATCCGCACCCTGCTCAGAATACAACTTGGCCAAAGCCACTGGATCGCCCGCATCTCGAAGCTCCACAAAATTGACCCCTTTGACCGTGCGGCCATCTTTAATATCGAGACATGGGATAATTCGTTTGGTAAGCATGGCTGCGTTGGAAATAAGTAAGTTAAATGGATGTTGAATGGAGTGATGTAGTAGTGAAGTTAATTTTCATGGAATTGGGCAAGATCTTCCAAACTCAGCTTCCCCTCGTAGTATGCTTTCCCAACAATGGTTCCATAGACTCCAAGTTTTTGCAAGTCCTCCAGGTCCTTCACACAAGATACTCCCCCACTGGCAATAAGCTTTAAATCGGGCAATTCCTGCAAAATCTCTGCATACAAGCCAAATGAAGGGCCTTGAAGCAATCCATCTTTTGCTACATCGGTACAGATCACTTCACGAATACCCATTTGGTAATATCCTTGAATAAAGGGTATCAATTCCAGGGCCGTAGTCTCCTCCCAGCCTCCTACGGCAATTTTTTTATCCTTGGCATCGGCACCCAGAATAATCCGATCCGCACCAAATTTCGCTAGCCAAGCCTCAACTAAACTTGGATTCCGTACCGCGATACTTCCTCCCGTCACTTGTCGGGCACCTAGGTCAAATGCCTTTTCGATTTCTTCTTGCGATTGAATACCTCCCCCAAAATCCACAGCCAAGCGAGTTTCAGAACAAATACGTCG
>SXYU01000203.1 GCA_005788235.1 Cytophagales bacterium | reverse complement strand
GTGTGCTAGTAGATATTAAAGACACCATCAAAGGATTCAACATGATCCTAGATGGCGAACTTGACCATTTGCCAGAAGCAGCGTTCAACTTGGTGGGTAGCATCGAAGATGCTATCGTCAAAGGAGAAAAATTGCTCGCAGAAGTAAAATAAATTTCTCCTCACCCCTGCCTGTTGAAGTAATCCAGAGTTCTAGAGGCAAGGTGAGCCAATTACTGAAGATCGAATACGCCATGCACTTAGAAATCGTTACACCAGATAAAAAAGTTTTTCAAGGAGAAGTGAGTGAAGCTACCTTTCCTGGTGCTTTGGGCGCGTTTCAAGTCCTAACCAATCACGCACCGATTGTCTCTGCCTTGGCTAAAGGCCCTGTTTCCTTCACTACCGCTGAAGGCAAACAGTCTTTCCAAGTAGAAGGTGGCGTAGTGGAAGTAAAACAAAATACGATCGTGGTCTTGGCTGAAAAAGTTGTTGATTAATTTCTATCAACGGCTAACTGTCAACAGTCCTCGGCAGATTGTGGCGGACTTCAGGCTTTGTTTCTGATACGCACAAAATAATTCACGGAAATACAAGTACTAAAAATAGGCTGTCCCAAAAGAGACAGCCTATTTTTTTTGATTTTCAAACCTAGATTAGATGATTATCCGCATTCTTACCATTAGAAGCTCAATAATCTCGGTCAACAGCTAACTGTTGACGGTCCACAGTCGATTGGGGTAGGATTACGATTTGTCTTTACAACTACAATCTGCGGTGGACCGTGGACCGTTAGCCGTTGACAAAAATTAAATGTCAACAGTTGATAGTCCACTGCCAATTTAGGTATGACTACGATTTGCCTCTACAATTACAATCTGCTGTCGTCTGTGGACTGTGGACCGTTGACATTTCGTCTCTTTTTTGATTTTACCTTGGAATTAAAAAGATAAGCTGTACATTTGCAAACCGAAAGGAGGTGTACAGCTATGATCATAATCAACATTAAAGAAAACGAATCTATCGATAAGGCGCTGAAGCGTTTTAAGAAGAAGTTTGACAAAACCGGTGCGGTTCGTGAATTGAGAGCCCGTCAGGCATTTACCAAGCCTTCTGTAAAGAGAAGAGAACAAGTCATCAAGGCTGCTTATAAGCAAAAGCTTCAGGAACAATTCATGAAGTAATTGCGTTGGCATTTGTCCCATATACAAAGCACCAGTCCTTCGAATGGTGCTTTTTTTTGATCCCTTTGCAATCCCTCTCCATTTTTTTGACAGTTCCCCAGCACTGGTAGTGTCCCCCTTATTTTTTACACCAACCTATTCGAAAATTAAACGTATCTTAAGTAGCAAATTCATCCCATGATTGATTCGTTTATCAACTACTTGGAATACGAAAAAAGGAGCAGTGCGCATACCGTACTAGCCTATCGAAAAGACTTGGAACAAGCCCAGGACTTTGTGAATCTATCCTTTTCAATAGACGACCTCTCCCATTGTACCCATCCTGACTTGCGCGCATGGATTATTGATTTGGTAGAGCAAGGGCTTAGCCAAACTACCGTCAATCGGAAACTGGCCACACTTCGCTCCTTTTACAAATTTTTGATGCGCTCCAAAATCATCAATAAGGATCCTACCTATAAGCTAAAGTCACTGAAAAGCCCCAAAAAGCTTCCGGAGTTTTTGCAGGAAACCACCATCGAATCCGTTTTAGAAGAAGGGGTCTATGCGCCCACCTTTGAAGGACAACGGGACCGAATGGTACTTGAATTTCTATACCTCACTGGGGTGCGCCTCTCCGAACTTACTGCCTTGAGGTGGAAGGATATCCGTTTGCAGGAGGAACAGGTAAAGGTTTTGGGAAAAAGACAAAAAGAACGCATCATCCCCTTGACCAAATCACTTCAGCGGAATATCTCGGACTATAAAAAAGTGGTAGAATCACATTTTCTCAAGCTGGAAGGGGAAGATTACTTTATTCGCAGCAACAAAGGAGAGAAGGCCTACTCCATGCTTATCTACCGAATCGTGAAGCAGTACCTAGACCTATTCGCGCAAAACTCGAAACGAAGTCCTCACCTGCTCCGCCACACCTTCGCAACACACTTGCTCAACAAGGGCGCAGACCTCAATGCAGTGAAAGATTTGCTCGGCCATGCCAACCTAGCCGCCACCCAAGTATATACCCACAATTCCATGGAGAAACTCAAGGCAGTGTTTGAGCAGGCACACCCAAAAGCTTAAGAACCTTTTTATTTAAACCCTTAATCCCTTCTATTATGAAACTACAGATGCACTCCATTCACTTCGATGCGGATCAAAAATTAATCGATTTTATTCAGAAGAAGGCCGACAAACTAGATACATTCTTCGACAGGATTTTGGATGGAGAAGTGTTTTTGAGACTGGATAAAAATGAGAAAAATCAGAACAAACTGGTAGAAATCAAACTAAATGTTCCTAGGAAGCAGTTTTTTGCCAAAAACCAAGATGATTCCTTTGAGGCAGCTGCGGACGAGGCAGTGGAAGGGCTACGGCGGCAGCTGGAAAAGCACAAAGAGAAAAATAGCTAATCAACCAAACCCGAGGGGCTATCCTTCGGGTTTATTTTTTTTGAAGGAAATAATAGCTTTTTCCCTGCTTTACCCATAATTCCTCCCGCTCCGCTAAACTGCATGCCCGAATAAAGTCTGGAATAGCTTTGGAATCTAAGTGTGTACTTGCGACGCTTACCCTAAAGCCTAATGTATCCCATTTGGAAAGTAAACGGTCCTCCAGAATCAGGTAGCTGTAGTTTTTGGCTTCCTCCTTCCATCCTTCCCTGGATAAGTCCACCAAATCATAGGAGGTTCCTAAACTCATCCGAATCTTCGAACCCTCATGCAAGCTACCCGCAAAGCCAATGGGGCCTTCTACCCCCATCTCCTCCACGACCTTTGCCACTTTGCTCCCCTGGTGCGGCAAAGAAATCAAACGCGTAATCCCTGTCACCTGAAAGAATAGAAACAATACGGAAAGCGCAAGGACCTTGGGAGGCAGGACAACAGACCGAAGGAAGGCCCATACCCCATATCCTAAAAATAAAAATCCCAAAGCAAGATAGACGTACGACCAACCATCACCTGAACCAGTACCAAGCAGCCAGGCATTCACTCCGACCACAAGCACCACCAAGGAAAGAAGGAAGACTGCAGCTATCTTCAGCCCCTTGGCTCGATCCAAGCCCCCTCCCCGAACCAGAATCCAAGCAAGCCACAGGGCCAACACTGGCGCCACAGGAAGCAGGTAACGCTCGTAAAATTTGCTCGTAAGCGCGCCCATCCCCACAATCGCTAGTCCCCAGAGCAACGCAAAAGCAAAAAATTGCGGGTTTTCTTTCCAGGCAGTTGCCAAGGCGTTCTTCAATTTGGGGATCGCCAAGGCTACCCAAGGGAGAAACATGCCTACCAAGAGGAGAGTAGCCACCGTTCCATTTTGGAGTACGAGCAAAACACGAGACGTCACACGTGTGCCTACCTGATCTTCTAAGAAACTGGCAAGAAAAATAGAACCATGTAGCTGCCACATGGCTACAAACCAGAATAAGGCAAGGCATATCCCCACCAGTAAGGCGGGGAGGTACAACAATTTTTTCCAAGAAATTCGCTGCCAAGGGTTGAAGCGTAAATACAAGATGCCTATGCCTCCCAAAGCCACAGCTGGGAGCCCCTTCACTTCAAAGGCCAAGCCCAAGCCTAGGTACAGCAGCCAGAGAAACTTTTTTTTTGCCTGCTCGCCATCACGGAGAAGCCCTGCAAAGCCCAGGGCACTACCCGTCAATGTCAACACCAACAGTACATCTGGAATTGAGCGCGTCGCAGCAAAAATTAGAATGAGATTGGAGGCAGAGATCAAAGCTGCAGTTCCTGCAATCCTGCGGTCCCCAAATACTGTTTTGCCAAGAAGATAAGTGAGACCAACGGTGGCTGCTCCCGCCAGCAAAAAAAAGAAACGGGAACCGAAGGCCTGCACACCAAAAAGTTTGAATCCAGCGAGCACCGCCCAATAGGTCAAGATGGGTTTTTTGAAGCGAAGCTCCCCAGACCCCAAGTAGGTGGTCAAGTAATCTCCCGTTTGAAGCATCTTTACTGCAGCATCCCTGTAGTAAATTTCATCGGGATAATGCAGGTGAAAGTCTAGCGCAAAAGGCCCTACCAGGCCACAAAAAAGGAGTAGCAGCACCCAAGGATTTGATATCACAGCGTAAGGTTGAGCAGCGCGCATGCCCAAAGATACTGCAGGGAGCCGGAATTTTTGGAGGGTTTTGATTCAAAAACAGCAAGCGTTTTGACCAAATGCGGTTAAAAAGGTATTTTTGAGGATTCCTTTGCTCTTATGAACCAGCCACTTTTATCCGTCGTCATCACCGTCTACAACGAAGAAGATAACATCCAGCCCCTGCTGCATGCCACCTATGCAGCACTATCGGGAGTTGACTACGAAATCATCTTGGTAGAAGACGGTAGCACCGACCGGACGATAGCAGAGGTAAAAAAATATGCGAATACCCGAACCAAACTGGTGATTTTCAACCGCAACTATGGCCAAACCACCGCCCTGGCTGCAGGTATTGACCAAGCCAAAGGACAATACATTGCCACCATGGACGGAGACTTACAAAATGATCCGACCGACCTTCCAGGGATGCTCCAAAAAGCAATCGACGAGCAATGGGATGTGGTGGCCGGCCGTAGAGCCAATCGAAAGGATGGATTTGTCCTTCGAAAAATCCCTTCCAAAATAGCCAACTGGATCATTCGCAATTCCACAAACGTGCACCTCAAGGACTATGGCTGCACGCTTCGGGTGTACAAGGCCGACATAGCCCAAAATATGGGACTCTATGGAGAACTCCACCGCTTTATCCCTGTGCTGGCCAAGCAGCAGGGCGCCAAGATGACCGAGGTAGATGTCAAGCACCACCCTCGAATTCATGGCACCTCTAAATACGGACTTAGTCGCACTTTCAAGGTGGTGGCCGACCTGATCCTCATGCTGTTTTTTCAAAAATACTTTCAACGCCCCATCCACCTATTCGGTGGGCTTGGGCTACTTGCCTTCCTTTTGGGAGGAATTATCAATGTGTACCTCTTGGTGCTTAAAATCTTGGGGGAGGATATCTGGGGACGCCCCATCCTGATTCTAGGATTTATCCTAATTGTCGGAGGCATACAACTAATCACCACAGGCATCATTGCGGAGATCATCGTGCGCACCTATTTTGAATCTCAGGATAAGAAAACCTACCGCATCAAAGGCTTTTACACCGGAGAGCAAGAAGTGCAAACGTCCAACTAAGCGTTAATGTACCCATTCAACCCCCAGCTAAAAACTGCCTTAAAAATTATCCTTACAGGAGGGGCTTTAGTTCTGGTTTTCCAAAAAATCGATACAGCTCAACTTTTTGAACTTTCCAAAAATTTATCCTGGCCCTGGCTACTTCCCGCCATCGTCCTCTTTGTAGGGAGCAAGATAGCCACAGCTATTCGTCTCAATCATTATTTTTCAAACATACCCCTTCTACTTACCGCTTGGGAAAATTGGCGACTTTACTTGATCGGAATGTTCTACAACTTATTTCTGCCTGGGGGGATAGGTGGCGATGGGTACAAGGTATACCTGTTGAATAAAGAATTTAAAACGCCTGTCAAAGAACTGCTGCAGGCAAGTCTGCTGGATCGTCTTGGGGGGCTGATTGCCATTCTTGGATTACTTTTTGGAATTTTGCTATGGATCGAACTCTCCTTGCCTTTTGGCGAACCTAGGATAATCAAAATGCTGCTACTTGTTGGTTTGCTAGGAGTCATACCTGGATTTTGGTTGATTCAAAAATGGTTCTTCCCAAATTTTCTCCCCTCTTTTTGGCAGGGAGTGTCCTGGTCCTTGCTTGGACAATTGGCACAAATGGCTGCAGTAGTCTGCTTGCTACTAGCACTTGGCGTGGAGGATAAATTTATGGCCTACCAAGGGGTATTTCTACTTTCTTCCTTAGTGGCAGTTTTACCCTTGACAATCGGAGGAGTAG
>SXYU01000202.1 GCA_005788235.1 Cytophagales bacterium | reverse complement strand
TAGCTGCATTTTCTTGTGCAAAGGAAATGGCCTGTAAAGAGATATCTGAGGCGATGATGGTAACACCGGGATCGTGTATGACTTTATTTTCCAGCTTCTTTTTCTTCGCTAGAAAAGTCTCCGCCTGATATCCTAAAATATGCTGAAAGGCATAGTGCTCTCGGTACAAACCAGGGTAGCGCTTGGAGGCAATAAGTGCCGCCTCAATGGCTAAGGTGCCCGATCCACACATGGGATTGATAAAAGGCACCCGTGTATTCCATTCAGTGGCAAAAATAGTTGCTGCAGCCAAGGCCTCCATCATGGGAGCCTTTCCAGGAATCTTGCGGTAACCGTGCTTGGCCAGGGTTTCCCCAGAAGTATTCAAGTAGACGATAGCTTGCGTTTCTTTCCAATAGACTTGAATCACCAATCCGGTAAAATCCGAACCGGAATCGGGTCTCCTTCCCTTCAACTCTCGAAAGCGATCTACTATGGCATCTTTTACCTTCACATTCACAATCAAGGGCGTGGTGATGGATTCATTCTCGGCAACCGAGTTGACCGAAAAATACCCATCCACATCCAAGTAGTCTTCCCAAGGTATGGCCTTAAAGCGTCGGTAGATATCGTCCGCATTGCGCAAGTAAAAAGATTTGATTTCATACAAGACATGAGAAGCAGTACGCAGATGCAGGTTGAGGTCCATGCATTCTTCTAGCGAAGCAAGAATCTCGATGCCAGTTCGGCGAATTTCTACAGGGAAAAAACCCAATTCACGAACCTCCTGCTCCAAGTAACTGACCGAACGGTCCTTGCAGGTAATGAAAACTTTTCCTTTGGTATTGAAATCAAGCATGCACAAAAGTAACAAACTTAAAAATGAGAAATAGATAAGGTTTAAACTGGAAAGTTTTAAGTAGCATTAAAGAATTGCAATCGTTTTCGTAGATTTAAAGTAGGTTGTGTTGGCGCTAGCGAATGATTTCGTGAATTTTAACAAACTCAAAAAATAAAAATACTACATGAAACTAAAAGTCACTTGTTTCGCACTATTGGTTCTATTCTCCTTCAGTGCCATAGGACAAACAGAAAATTGGAAACCACTTTTTAATGGAAAGGACCTAAGTGGTTGGAAGGCCGTCGCCGGCAAAGCCACTTTTGAAGTCAAAGACGGAACCATTGAGGGCACCGCAGTTTATGGTACTGGAAACACTTTTTTGGTAACGGAGGAGGAATACACCGATTTTATACTCGAAGTGGATTTAATGATCAGCCACATTTCTTCAAATAGTGGGGTCATGGCTCGAGGGCAATTTGATCTCAGTGCTCGAAATGGTCAGGGTTTGGTATTTGGCTATCAAATAGAGGCTGATCCCAGTCCTAGAGCCTGGTCAGGAGGCATATACGACGAAGCGCGAAGGGGTTGGTTTTTCCCACTAGACTTAAATCCAGCAGCAAAATCGGCATTTAAATTAGGGGAATGGAATCGCTACCGAATTGAGGCTATTGGCAATACATTAAAAACCTGGGTCAATGGTCAGGAAGTGGCCTATTTTGTCGATGACATGGACGCAAAGGGCTTTATTGGTCTTCAAGTGCATAGTATCGGCAAAAAAGAAGACGAAGGCAGAAAGACTTACTTTAAAAATGTCAGAATTCAAACTGAAAATCTGAAACCTATCCCATTCAAATCCCCCGTATTTGTGGTTAGTACACTTAAAAATGAATTAACTCCAGAAGAAAAATCACAAGGATGGAAACTTTTATTTGATGGAAAAACAAACCAAGGATGGGTAGGCGCCTACAAAAGCACCTTCCCAGAAAAAGGGTGGACTATCGAAGATGGCATTCTCAAAATTCAAAAGTCAGACGGAAGTGAATCCACAAACTTTGGAGACATCGTCACCACAGAAGAATTTACTGCTTTTGATCTAGCTTTTGATTTCAATATAACCGAAGGTGCAAATAGTGGCGTAAAGTATTTTGTCACCCTCTCTGAAGGAAACAAAGGCTCCGCCATCGGCTTAGAATACCAAATTTTAGACGATGCACTCCACCCTGATGCCAAAATGGGTAGAGATGGAAACCGAACCCTCGCCTCCTTGTATGACCTGATCAAAGCCGAAAAGCAAGCGCGGTTTGTACGCAAACCAGGCGAATGGAATCAAGGAAGGGTCGTCGTCTATCCGGACAATAAAGTGGAGCATTACCTCAACGGAGTCAAAGTCCTCGAATACCAAAGAGGATCCCAAGCCTACCGAGACCTGGTAGCCATCAGCAAGTATGCAGTCTGGAACAAATTTGGCGAAGCCGAACAAGGCCGTATTCTCCTCCAAGACCATGGAGATGCGGTGCAATACAAAAACATCAAAATCAAACCTCTGCAATAAATCAGGGAAGCCTACACCACCATGAGCAAATCGAACAGAAGAGAATTCATCAAGAAAAGTACAGTTGCAACCCTTGGAATAGCCTCCCTGGGTTCATTAGCCTTTTCACCCAAATCCTATGCCCGCATTCTGGGTGCAAACGACCGGCTGAATGTGGCCATTGCAGGCTTAGGGCGGCGTGTAGGCGCATTTTACGAGCCCATAGGATTGAAGAGCAGCAACGTCAATTTGCTTTACCTCTGCGATGCCATGCAGTCTCAAATTCCCAAGGCAGCTAAAAACTTTGAAAAATGGATTGACTACCAACCCAAGCAAGAGCAAAATATCTTC
>SXYU01000201.1 GCA_005788235.1 Cytophagales bacterium | reverse complement strand
TTGGACTTGGACATATTAGAATTTCATTTTGGCCAGTGGAGCGATGTCGTAGCCAACAAAGTCACCACGAAGGTATTTGAAATGCGCAGCCATCGCAATCATGGCGGCATTGTCGGTGCAATATTCAAATTCAGGCACATAGAGGGTCCAACCTTTGCGCTGAGACAGTGCCGAAAGCGCAGCTCTCAAGCCTGAGTTGGCAGAAACCCCTCCAGCTATGGCTACTTCGGTGACGCCATACTGCTTCATGGCTTCCTTAAGCTTGATCAGCAGCATCTCCACCAAGGTGTACTGAATGCTGGCACATAGATCCTCCCGATTTTCGTTGATAAAGTTAGGATGCTCTGCCAGTTGATCCCTAAGAAAATACAAGACTGCCGTTTTAATTCCAGAGAAGGAATAATTCAAACCTGGCATCCGCGTTACCGGAAAAGTAAAGGCCTTGGGATTGCCCTCCTTGGCATAGCGATCGAGTAAGGGGCCTCCAGGGTACGGAAGCCCGAGAAGCTTGGCCGTCTTGTCAAAAGCCTCCCCCACCGCATCGTCTTGTGTCTCTCCAATCAGCTCCATAGTCAAGTGATCCTTTACCAGCACCAATTGGGTATGACCCCCACTTACAGTCAAACAAATAAAAGGGAAGTTTGGCCTTGGCTCTGCAATAAAGTGGGCCAATACGTGGGCCTGCATGTGATTGACATCGATCAATGGAATGTCAAGGGCCTTGGCAAAGGCCTTGGCAAAGCTTACTCCAACGAGTAGCGATCCCATCAGGCCAGGACCTCGAGTCACGGCAATAGCGCTGAGCTCCTTTTTAGAAATTCCTGCACTAGAAAGTGCCTCATAAACCACTGGGATTAGATTTTCTTGGTGTGCTCGGGAGGCCAATTCGGGAACTACACCCCCATATTTTTCATGAACTGATTGTGTAGCCACAATATTATTGAGTACTTTGCCATTAACTATAATGGAAGCAGAGGTCTCATCACAGGAGGACTCAATAGCAAGTATAGAAATATCGGTTGTACCCATTGGAAAATAAGGCCAAAGTTACGGATTTTTTACACAAAGCTTTTCGAGTAGTGAGTTGGTCTGTCTTTTCCATGCTACTCCTACTCCTAACGCTCGGCCTCTTCCTCCAAACTTCCTTCGTTCAAAACTGGCTTGTCGACAAAGTCACCCAAACCTTAAGCGAAAAAACAAACTTCCGAACTGAAATAGGTACCATCCAATTGAGCTGGTGGGATGCGATGACCTTGGAAAATGTGCAGGTCTTTGATCAGCAGGATAGCCTAATGATTGGAGCAGAACAGCTTTATGCCGACTTTTCAATCCTTTCACTGCTCCCTCCTGGAGATCCTCAGCTAGACCTCATCCGGATCGAAAAAGCACGCATTCACCTGATCAACCACCCTGGAGATTCGAGCTTAAACATCAACCGATGGATAGCTGCACTTGGAGAGGCTTTCGGAAGTACAAGTACGGAAGCCCCCACCACACGGTTTTTTATCAAAGACCTTGAACTTCGTCAATCGATATTTGCCTACAGCGACCTGCAAGCCCCTGCCATTACCGAAGGCTGGAATTACAACCGAATGGAATGGACCGAGCTATCCGCCAATGCTGCGGATTTCAGCTTGGATGGACCCAATATGGCCATGGAGATAGGTGATTTAAGCGTAAATGAGCGCTACACAGGTCTCCAAATACAGGAATTCAAAACCCAAATCAACTACAGCCCCGAGGCCTTGGAGTTGAAAGATTTAATTCTCCGAACCGAAAAAAGCCAAATCAAAAACTACCTGCGCCTCGAGCCAAAGGGTCCTAATGGATTTGGAGATTTTGCGAATGACGTACAGCTTATCCTGTCCTTTGAAGAATCGGTGCTTGATCTCGCCGATATACGTCGCTTTGCACCTTCCCTACCTACTATCGAAGATGCGCTAAATTTGAGCGGTGAGCTCAAAGGTAGGCTTTCAGACCTATCAACGGATGAATTTCTGTTGCGTATGGGTAAAAAAACTGCACTTTTTGGAACTTTTCAAATTGAGGGGCTGCCCCAACTTGACAGCACTTTTCTTCGCTTAGATCTAAGAAATTCGGTAATCTCCGCCAATGACCTGAGTCCTTACCTCAATGCAGCAGCTCAAAAGGAATTGAATAAATTCAATACCATCCGTTTTGATGCAGACCTAACTGGCATGCTGAATCGCTTCACCACGAATGGCTCCTTCAAAACCAATATCGGCAACCTAAATGGGCGGATAGATTACGAAAGCAAGGACAAGCAGTTTACCATCACCTCACGCCTGCGTGTGGATAATTTGGACTTGGGACTGATCCTCGAAAATCCTGAACTATTTCAGAAGGTTTCCCTTGAAGGGAATATCCAAGCCAAGGGAAACTCATTGGAGACCGCCCTCGTGGATCTCAATGCGAGCATTAGCGAAATTGGCATCAATAATTACCGCTACACCGGCATTCAGACAGATGCAATCTATGGCCTCAACTTGTTCCGTGGCAACTTATCCATCGACGATCCGAACCTCAAATCAAAAATCAAAGGGTCACTCAACCTGAATGAGGGCATTGATTCGGTTAATCTTGAAGTAGATCTAGAAACTGCATTTTTGGATCAAATCAACCTGTCCGACACAGCACTTTCCCTAAGCGGAAAGTTGGAGATGGATACCCAAGGAATCACGCTGGATGATGTGCAAGGAATCGCCAGTGTACGCGATTTGCAGGTCAACTACCAAGATCGCTCCCTGGATGCAGGAGATTTTGTACTTCAATCTGTTTTTACTAAGGGCATTCGAACGCTATCCTTAAACTCTGACTATTTGACTATGTCTGCGTCCGGCCAATATGATCTGGAGCAAATAAGTAAGGATTTACAAATATTAGGCAAACAATACCTCTCCATCCTACTCAATGAAACTCCTCCATTGGCTGATTTAAAAGTTAATTTTTCTAAGGAGTATAACTTGGATTTAAATATTAGGATGCGGGACATCAATCCCTTAATTCACCTCTTTGAACCAGAACTCAGCATCTCCAAGAACACTATCTTGGAAGGGGCCTTTTACCAAACCACGGAGAATACGGTCTTCAACTTTTTTACCTTCCTAGACACCATCACCTACCAAGGCAATACCGCTTTTGATACGAATATTGACTTCAACACCTCCAAAATCATCAACAGCAA
>SXYU01000200.1 GCA_005788235.1 Cytophagales bacterium | reverse complement strand
TTCCAATTTTTTAAAGTAGCCGCAGCCCCTTGCATTCGGGCGAGTTGTTGGCTATATTCCGACTACTTTTTAACCTTATTTTTTATGGACTTTAAAGAAGACTTTTTACAGTTGGTATGGAAATACCAGTACTTTGACCGCAAAAATCTAACGACTACCGATGGGCAAGCCCTTGAAATTCTTCAAGCCGGCCACTCCAATGCGCTAGAAGGCCCTGATTTTCGAAATGCATCGGTAGTTATTGGAGGCATCACCTTGCACGGCCATGTGGAAGTGCATCGGCAGGCTTCCGAATGGAAGCAGCATGCCCACGATGCCGACCCCGCTTACAATCCCGTCGTCCTGCACTTGGTTTGGGAAAATGACCGACAAGTGTACCGACAGGACGGTACCCCCATGCCTACGGTGGAGTTGAAAGGAAAGATCTACTTGGACATCTGGAGAAACTACCAGCAGCTGCTCGATTTCAAAATAGATCTTCCCTGTGCCCATGCCCTGGCCACAGTCCCAGAAATCCTGCGCTTTTCCGCTTCCGAAAAAGCCTTGGTCGAACGCCTCCACGAAAAATCCCAAGGGGTGCTTGCCGTCCTTCAGGCTACGCAAGGGGACTGGGAAGAAACTGCCTACCGCTGGCTATTTCGATGCTTTGGCTACCATACCAATCGCCTGCCCATGGAAGAACTGGGCCAACTTCTTCCCTACACGCTTCTCAAAAGGCACCGAGAGCAGCTGCAGCACCTAGAGGCCATGCTCTTGGGTCAGGCAGGTCTACTGCCTGAGGATTCGGAAGATCCCTATATCCAGCAACTCAAAAAAGATCATGATTTTTATCAGAAAAAATACGGCTGGTCTTCGCATCTTTCTCGGCAACACTGGACTTTTCTGGGTGCTCGGCCGGCCAACTTCCCTACCCTGAGGCTGGCACAGCTCGCAACCGTCTTGGCACAAGCCCCGCATTTGCTTTCCACAATTTTGGACGAATCTGGAGACTTAAATACGTTCAGAAAAATCTTCCAAAGCCCTCCGTCCCCCTATTGGCGTCAGCACTATACCTTTGGCAAACCTTCTAGCAAAACCACTTCAAATGGGCTCTCTGAACAAAGCGTGCTGCTTTTACTAATCAATTTTGTGCTCCCCATCTGGTTTGCCTATGGGGAATTCCACGACCAGGAGGAGTGGAAAGAGCGTTGCTTTTCCCTTCTTCAAGGCCTTCCTGCCGAGCAAAATTACATCCTCCGAAAGTTTGTGCACCACACCTGGAGTCCAAGTACGGCCTTTGACTCCCAAGGCATGCTCGAATTGTACCGGAGGTATTGCAGTGCCCAAAAATGCTTGTCTTGCAAAATCGGCCAAAGCCTGCTTCGAGGCCCTTCCAAATGAATCGTTGGACAAACCCCACAATTCCTGTATTTTTGCATGGATTACTTCAAGATACACATGGACAAACCTGTCATCATCCTGGGCGCCAAAGGCATTGCCCATCCCGCGCTAGAAATTTTCCATAGCAATCAAGTGATTGTGTATGGATTGCTAGATGAGGACAGCAGCCTTCATGGCACCGAAATAAATAATGTCCCAGTGCTCGGTGGCACCGAAGACGAGGGATTCTTAAAGTTGATCGGAAAAAAAACGGAGGCCTTTGTAGCGGTAGATGATACCAAATACCGCAAATTTCTGGTGGAGTTGCTCCTCGAAGACCGAAAGATGCAACCCATCAATGCCATCCATGAGCGCGCCTACATCTCTACAGATGCAGCACTTGGACATGGCAACTTTATCAATGCGCAGGTGACGGTGGGGGCGGGAGCAAAGATTGGAAGTCACTGCATCTTCCATACGGGAGCGATCATTGAGCACAAAGTGACTGTAGAAGACTACGTTCAAGTGGGAGGAGGATCCATCGTCAATGCCGATGTGGTCTTGGAAGAAGGGGCGTTTATCGGTTCGGGCGTCACCATCGTATCAGGGGTGAGCATCGGCAAAGGGGCCCGTGTGGGCGCTGGATCCGTTGTGATCTCTTCGGTAGGAAAAAATGAAACCGTATTCGGAAATCCGGCAACGAAAATAAAATGATTGTACAATATACCAAGTACCAGGTACTAAGTACCCTCCGCAGTGGGCAAGCGAAATATGGAGTAGAATTCTTTTCTTGTCTTGATACTTGATACTAACTACTTGATACTCTAAATCTTGGTACATTGTACTTGGTACTTAGTACATTACTAATGCTAATTAAATACGAATACGATTCCCCACCCAAACACCCTGCCGAAACAGGGCGATAGTTATGGAAAACGCAAACAACAAACCCTACAGCATCCTGCTGTACTACTGCTACGCAGACATCTGCAATCCTGAAGAATACCGGGAGCAGCACCACCTCTTCTGTGTAGAAAACAACATTCGCGGCCGCATCATCATTTCTGATGAAGGGCTCAACGGAACGGTATCCGGATTGGCTGCCGATTGCGAGAAGTACATGGCCTACATCCAAGCAGACCCACGATTTGCGAAGACAGAGTTCAAGATCGACTTTCACGAAACGCATGCTTTCGCCAAAATTCACGTGCGCTACAAGCCAGAAATCGTGCATTCCTCCCTGCGGCACCTCGACCCCAACGTGAAAACAGGTAAGCACCTAGAACCGGAGGAATTCAAGCAGCTGAAAGACCAAGAGGATGTAGTCATCCTAGATGTACGCTCCAAGTACGAACACGATTTGGGACATTTCAAAAATGCAATTACTCTGGATATAGACAACTTCCGAGATTTTCCACAGAAGGTCAAGGAACTTGCCCACCTCAAAAATAAAAAAGTACTTACCTATTGTACCGGAGGCATTAAGTGCGAAAAGGCTTCAGCCTATCTATTGGAACAAGGGTTTGAAGATGTATACCAGCTCCACGGAGGCATCATCAAGTACGGCATGGAAGCAGGAGGCGAAGACTTCGAAGGCAAATGTTACGTCTTTGACAACCGCATCGCTGTGGAGGTAAATACGGTCAATCCAACCATCGTCTCTTCCTGTCACGTCTGTGGAACTGCTTCGGACCGCATGGTCAACTGTGCCAATCCAACTTGCAACGAGCACCTCGCCATCTGTGAATCCTGTGGATGGGAACTAGAAGGTGCCTGTTCTACCACCTGCAAGGAAAATCCAGATAAGCGCCCTTACGACGGCACTGGGTATTACCAAAAACACTCCAACGGATACAATCCCTTCAAGGGAATTTACCGCAGCTCCTCCAAACAGACTAAATCTCATGGAGAGCCGGCAAATTCCTGAAACGGAACTGATTCTTAATCCCGAAGGGAGTGTATACCACCTGCGCTTGAAGCCCGAGCACCTAGGAACCACCATTTTTACCGTAGGGGATCCAGATCGCGTGGCTACGGTATCGAAGCACCTAGACCAAGTGGATTTTAAGCTTCAGAATAGGGAATTTATCACCCACACGGGTTGGAAAAATGGACATCGGATATCTGTGATCAGTACGGGCATGGGCACGGATAATATCGAGATTTTGATGACCGAATTGGATGCCTTGGCCAATGTGGACCTGCAAACGCGCCAAGTCAAATCCCAAAAAACCAGTTTACAGATCATCCGCATCGGCACTTCTGGAAGTTTACAAGCATCCATCCCTACGGGTAGCTTATTGGCCTCTGAATTAGCCATAGGCATGGATACCTTGATGGCTTATTATACAGAGTTGTCAGGTCCACAGGACTTTGGGCAAGCTATCCAAGCCGAGCTTGGACTATCCTTTAGGCCTTACCAAGCAGCTGCCTCCACCAAGTTATTGGAAATGCTAGACGCCTCCATCCCACGAGGGATTACGCTTACCTG
>SXYU01000199.1 GCA_005788235.1 Cytophagales bacterium | reverse complement strand
TGGGTTGAGCGGGCTTTGCCCTTTAATTTGTTCACCAAGCCTTTTAACGAGGTGGTAAGTACCCTGAATCGCGTCTACAGCTTCTCCACAACCCCAAACATCCTGGTTGGTATACACTTTCACGTATACAGCACCTCTGACATACCCACATTTTACATCCGTTATTTTCAAATCGGAGGGATTTGATACGGAGGGGGTTCTTTCCACAGCAGCCTCAAGACCTTGACCGAAGGTGCTTAAAAAGCCAGCTCCGGCCAATCCAAGTCCTTTCGCAAAAAAGGCTCTTCTACTTTCTTTTAATTTTTCCATCTCTTTTTTAGGTTGATTTTACCAAGTACGATTTTTAAGGAGTTCCTGAATTTGTGACTTTGGAACTGGAAGTTCATCAATGTGTGCATTTAGCCATTGTGAAAAATCGCGTTCGATATCATCCGACCATCTTGTATCAATTTGACCTGCCGTATATTTTCCCTCTCTCAATCGCTCATGACCAAACATGTCTCGCAATCTGACGATTTCAGAGGTTACAACTACCTTTTCTGCCAAGTGTGCAGGGATGAAAGAAACTCCCCCATCTCTTCCCAACACCACATCACCTGCCATCACGGTTGCCTGTTTGATCCGAGTGGGCTGGTTGATTCCAACCAACATGGTATTGAGGTTCCCTGGTTGGTTGTGATGTGAAGGGTGATAGGAACTGAAGTAAGAAGTGAATCCTCCCATTTCCTTCAAACCGGCAATGTCCCGAATAGCCCCATGATAGACAATGCCGTTACCAGTTTTGGCAAAAATGGCATTCCCAACATTGTCTCCAATAGTTGGGCCATTGATTTGGATCCCAAACTGGTCCGCGACATAGACATCTTTGGGGACTAAAAGATCTACTGGCCAGGAATTTTGGCCTCGCTTACCCTCCTTTTTACCACGTTCATCAATCGCATCATGGATATCTGGACGACCGGGAATAAAGGTTGCAGTAACCGCCCTTCCAATCAATATGCTATCTGGATTGATGACTTCCCAACCATCGGCATATTGATACAAGTAACCCGCATTCTTCATGACGGCCCATGCTTCATCGTGGGTCACAAGACGCATCCTAGTCAGTAGGTCATCAGAAACCTTGGGTCTGCCATCTGCAAATCGCTCTCCCTTCCATTGTTGAGTAAGAAATATCATTTCCTCCTTGGAAATTTGTTGTGCTAGCAGCGTAGCACAACTTAAGAACATGCTTAGAGAGAACGCCAGTAGACGGATTTTTAAATTAGGGCTTACCATGGGTTGTTGAATTTAAGATTGAATGGTTGAATAATGAAGAATTGAAGCTTCTTGAGTCTACATCTGTTAATGTATTGGTTTATTTATTATTTCTATTTTTTTGAATTGCAATTGTATTTGGTTTTTATACAGAAGGCAAAGCAAGAATATTTCCTCTGCGTAAATATTCTAAAATTAGGCTTCCATGCCCTGGTTGGAATGAATGAACTCCCATCCAATTGAGGAAGGTTTAAAAAAGGATAGTAGAAAATGAATGATTTAGCATCAGGATAAGATAATTTACATTGATTTAAAAATCAAATAATTACACACTTTCGCTTGTTTTAGGTGACAAGAAAGCAAAAGTTTAGCTCTAGGCTGAGCCTCCCATAAACTTCACTTATCAATAACCTTATTCCCAAATAATATTCGTACTTTTGCGCCTTCAATTAGGCAAACCATGCAACAAATTCGGAATATCGCGATCATCGCACACGTTGACCACGGTAAAACAACCCTCGTGGATAAAATCATCCACCTTTCAAAAATCTTCAGAGAAAACCAGCAGTTTGAAGACCTAATCCTCGACAACAACGATCTAGAACGAGAGCGCGGCATTACCATCCTTTCCAAGAATGTATCGGTTCGCTACAAAGAACATAAAATCAACATCATTGACACACCTGGTCACGCCGACTTTGGTGGTGAAGTAGAGCGCGTACTGAAAATGGCAGATGGAGTCATTCTCCTCGTGGATGCTTTTGAAGGCCCAATGCCACAAACCCGATTTGTATTGGGAAAAGCGCTGGCCCTAGGCCTTACTCCTATAGTAGTGGTCAACAAAGTAGACAAAGAAAACTGCCGGCCCGATGAGGTGAATGAGGCCGTATTTGAATTGATGTTCAACCTAGATGCGACCGAGGAGCAGCTGGAATTCCAAACACTCTACGGATCAGCTAAGCAAAACTGGATGGGACCCGATTGGAAAACCCCAACAGATTCAATTGTACCTCTTTTAGATGCTATTTTGGACCATATCCCTGCTCCAAAAATTGAAGAAGGTACCCTTCAAATGCAAATCACTTCTTTGGACTATTCCAACTTTGTGGGTCGAATTGCTATCGGTCGTATTGCTAGAGGAAGTATTTCGGAAAACCAACAGATTGCCCTTTGCAAAGCAGATGGATCCATCAAAAAGATGCGCGTCAAAGAACTGCATACTTTTGAAGGGCTTGGTAAAAATAAGGTTCAAACCGTAACCGCAGGTGATATATGTGCAGTTACTGGAATCGAAGATTTTGAAATCGGAGATACCATTGCAGATGTAGAAAATCCAGAAACTTTGGCACGAATTTCTATCGATGAGCCGACGATGAACATGCTCTTCACCATCAACAATTCTCCATTTTTCGGTAAGGAAGGTAAATTCGTTACCTCGCGCCACTTGAGAGATCGTTTGATGAAGGAAATCGAAAAAAACTTAGCCCTTCGTGTCGAGCCCACTGACTCTGAAGACCGTTTCTTGGTCTATGGCAGAGGAATTCTTCACTTGTCTGTATTGATCGAAACCATGAGAAGAGAAGGTTACGAACTTCAAGTAGGTCAGCCTCAGGTGATTTTCAAAGATATTGACGGTATGAAATACGAGCCTATCGAAACCCTCGTGGTAGATGTACCTCAAGAAACAGCCGGTAAGGTGATTGAATTGGCCACCCAGCGTAAAGGGGAATTACTGATCATGGAACCAAAGGGAGATCTACAACACTTAGAGTTTAAAATTCCTTCAAGAGGTTTAATTGGTCTTCGAAATAACGTGCTTACTGCTACGCAGGGTGAGGCCATCATGAACCATAGATTTACAGCCTACGAACCTTTCAAAGGACCAATCCCTGGAAGAATTAACGGTTCACTTATCTCAATGGAAGGTGGGCAGTGTACTGCTTATGCTATTGACAAACTTCAAGATCGCGGGGTATTTTTTATTGAGCCTGGGGATGAATTGTATACAGGACAAGTTATCGGGGAGCATTCCCGAGACAATGACATCGTAGTCAACGTACAGAAAGGCAAGAAACTCACCAACCTGCGTGCTTCTGGCTCGGATGACAACGTGAGAATTGCGCCGCCAAAGCGATTTTCTTTGGAAGAATCAATGGAATATATTCAAAAAGATGAGTATTTGGAGATCACTCCAAAGTCCATCCGTATGCGAAAAATCTACTTGG
>SXYU01000021.1 GCA_005788235.1 Cytophagales bacterium | reverse complement strand
GTGCTGGTGGGAATGGGTGCCATTGTGATGGATGGAGCTATTATCCATTCCGATGCGGTGATTGCTGCTGGAGCAGTAGTGCTAGCGGGCACAGTAGTGGAGGCTGGATCCATCTATGCAGGCATGCCTGCAAAAAAAGTCAAAGACATTGGGGACAACATGCGGGAGGTCATCCTTAGGACTGCAAAAAATTACCCGATGTATGCAACTTGGTTTCCAAAGGAAGGGTAGTATTCGTTAACTGTCAACAGTCCACAGTCCACGGCCTATTTATTCAAAAGTCAAACCTTATTTTTGAGGGAATGACTTTAAAATCGGCAATTTTTTAAATTGTATTCTCCTTATCCGCTTTTTAGTGAATAGTCTAAAAATACATCAGTTGAGGTCAAATTGAGTGAGCTGTGGACCATGGACCGTTAGCCTTTGACATTTTGTCTAAAGACTACTGTCCACAGCTTACTTTTCTAATTTCCTGCTAACAAAAAAAATTGAAGTTCCATAAGGTGTGCAGTGGACCGTTGACTATGGTCTGTGGACCTTTACTGCATCCAGCCACTAGGATTTTTGCGCCATTCAGCTAAGGAATTTAGAGTCGAAAGATTGATGTATTTTTCTTTTACGGCTTCAGGAAGTAAGGCATCGTAGTTACTTAAGCAAACCAACGGAACTCCTGCATGCTCAAAATTTTTATCAGCTACTTCAAAGCCATAGGAGAAAATAGCCACCATTCCTAAAACTTCAAATCCAGCATTTCTCAGGTCTTCAACTGCTTTGAGTGAGCTTCCTCCAGTGGACACGAGGTCTTCTACTACTACTACTTTTTGGTTTGGCACCACTTTTCCTTCGATCATATTTTCCATGCCATGCCCTTTGGGCTTGGAGCGCACATAAATAAAAGGGAGCACAAGTTCATCGGCCAGTAAGGCTCCCTGCGGGATGCCTGCAGTAGCTACTCCAGCAATCGCTTCCACGTCAGGGAAAAAATGTTTCACTGCTTTCACTAGGCTTTCCTTGATGGAATTTCGAATTTCCGGATAGGAGAGTGAAAGTCGATTGTCGCAATAGATGGGTGATTTCCAGCCAGATGCCCAGGTAAAGGGTTTCTCAGGTTGTAGTCGAATGGCTTGAATTTCCAAAAGGTGGCGCGCAACTTGTGCAGCGATGCTCGGGTTGAGAATTTCCATAGAACAAAAATAAGAGATTCCTTAGCGTGGATAGGGTGCCTCTGCTGTTTTTTTATGGATTAGTGCATAAGTTTTTTTATTCCCCCAATTGATGCGTTCTAGGTCTAAAAAGTCTAGTTAATTATTTCAAATTTTTATGCATTTTTGGACGATTCAAGACCACTATTCCCATTTACGCATGAAGATCTTTGTGAACGACAAGCCTTTGGAACTTATTTCCTTAGAAAAGCTTGATTTGACCAAGCGCTTTGAACATCGCTACCAAAATGTGGATGAAATCCCTGAAGATGTGGAGTGGGAGGGTGATGTTATTTTTTATGAGCCAAGCCTTGATCTGGTGATTCGTCTCCTTTATTTGATGCGAACTCGAAAGATGAAGCGTTTGGATTCGATCACCTTGGTTTCTAAGGCGAAAAATGAGCTCAAAGAATTTGTAAAAAGTAGATTTTTAATTGTGAAAGCTGCAGGTGGAGTAATTACCAAAAAGCAAAAGGTATTATTGATTCATCGACTCGGAAAATGGGATTTTCCAAAAGGTAAATTTGATAAAGGCGAATCGCCAGAACAATGTGCTAAAAGAGAAGTAGAAGAGGAATGTAATGTTAAAGTTCGCTTAGGGGAACATCTCTGTACTACCTGGCATACCTACACCCAAAATCGTCGAAGCATCTTGAAGAAGACCTACTGGTACGTCATGGCATGTACCAACGATGCAAGTATGAAACCACAGGAAGAAGAAGGAATTGATGCAATCCGATGGTTTGCGGAAACCGAAGCAACCGCAGTTTTAATAGATTCTTACCCATCAATGAGGTATTTATTTAAAAAATACCTAAAAAAATTTCGGTCCGCTTAAAGGGAATAGGGAAGAAATTCAGTTACATCTCCTCCATAGCGGTGTACTTCACGAATTACGGTGGAGCTAATTGCGGCGTATTGAGGAGAGGTAATTAGAAAAACTGTATCTAGCTCTCCATTTAAGTAGCGATTCATTTGGCTGATTGTGTTTTCGTATTCAAAATCAGTGGTATTACGCAGGCCTCGGATTAGAAATTCAGCATTGTATTTTTTCGCAAGCGTAGAAGTCAACTCGTTGTAAACCACCACCGAAACTCTCGGCATATCGACATACACTTCTTCAATTTTCTCAACCATCAAGTCGATGTCGAAATATCGATTTTTCTTAGTAGAGTTGTAGCCAATCCCGATAATTACCTCGTCAAAAAGCGATAAACTTCTGAGCACGATGTCGTGATGCCCTTTGGTAAAGGGATCAAAAGTACCAGGGAAAATGGCTATTTTTTTCATGATTAGGCGTAGTTCCAGAAGGATTCAAAAATGGCTGGCGATTTGTCCAAGGACAGACCGTGGCAATAATTCTGGTTGGCATGAGGGCGTAGCAACCTGAAATTTGTGAAGTAGGTTTTTCCCCAATCCTCCGTGATTTCATTTTTGGAAGTAGCTCCAAAAAAGGTTACCCGAGCATGATTGCGGTCATGCTGTAGCGTTTCCATCAAGATCATGACGTATTTCAAAACGTCTTCTTTGGAAGTCACCTCAAATTGGTTGAAAACCGATAATTCTTGATCCGTAAATCCTGCCAAATAACAGTGGGAATCAAACAGGTTGACCCAAATTTCCTGTCCAATTAGATTGAAACGCTCTTTGAAGAGATAGGAAAGAAAAGAACAAGATCCATGGTAGAATT
This sequence comes from Cytophagales bacterium, assembly GCA_005788235.1. Classification (GTDB taxonomy): domain Bacteria; phylum Bacteroidota; class Bacteroidia; order Cytophagales; family Cyclobacteriaceae; genus Algoriphagus. The sequence continues at coordinate 2,907 of SXYU01000021.1, read as the reverse complement.
TAAGTTCAGAAAATCGCTTGCTAAACTGTTGTTGGAATTTTTCAGGAATACAACTGAGAAGCTGAATGTTGTTGCTATCCACGCCAGTATTAAAGAAAAAGGGAGAGGAGGGAAGTTTTCCTGCAAGCTGCAAGTACTCCTTTTCTTTTCCTTGTTGAAAAAACACTCCTGGCATCAAGGTAAAAAGCTCTTCGTGCACATAGACTCTGGCTGGAATATCCTGTTTGGTCATTGAATCAGACGCAAGTATATCTTCCAGTTTTTTCCAACTAATTCCTTCGTAGGAATGAATTGCTGTGATACTTTGGTTTTTGTCCCTTGCAAATACATGCAAGGAAGAGGGATAAATAAAAAGTGATAAGCCCGCTGTATTTTGAACAGCAAACTTATCACTCAAAAGTACCTTTAGGTTATTTTCCAAGACAAGAACCGGTTATTTCCAGTTGCCCTCGGTAGATGCGTCAGTTCTAGATCCTACTCTTAATGCCTTTTCGTTGTTATTGGCTCTTCTTTCAAGATTGATTGGAGCTGGGTCACGGATTTCGAATACGCTTACTTTGTACCCACCAGTTTTTTCAATTTTGTCCGCAAAGAATTCAAATTGCTTCCCTCCAGAACCTGGAACAACAGGAAGCAAATTAAGTTTAAGGTCTGGGTATTTCGCTGGGCTAAACAAGGAGTCTATTACTGCAATTGAACCAATAGTATCGTAAGAAACATTGATTTCTTCCGCTCCATAATCCAACAATTTGGTAGTTTCGGTACGCTGCACTATCCAAATAGTACCTGTTTCAATAAAGGTTCTCAAGGAATCCCAAGTACTTGCATATTTTCCATTTGAAGCCTGGTATGCCAGCTGGGCATCGCGAAGCATTTCAAGTTTTTGAATGGTAGCCGCCTCTAGCAAGGCAACTCTTTTTTCTTGTTCTACGACATCGTCTACCCCTTTCCAAAGTAGGTAACCAAGAAAGGCAGCAACAGCAAAGAATACGAGAGAGAGAACTTTTGTTAGATTCATTTTGAGTAAGGTTTAGAAATCTGGATAGGGTTGAAGGTTTTAAAACGTGCTATTTTAGGTATTTATTTCCAAAATTAAAATATCCTTTATACAATACTAATTCCTTGAGTGATTTTATTCCAATAAATAGAGGATGGATGGATTTTTTATCCAAAGTATTCAGTTCTTCCACCGTCATCCAGCTGATGTCTGCAAGAATTTGATCCGCTGTCGCAAGTTCTGGATCTTCTCCCAAAGTTGCTGTACCGCTAATCCTTTTTACTTGAAAAAAACACTCGATCGCATGAAGTGGAGGATCTAGGTATTCGTGAACAAAAAGAAATTCTCCCACGATAATTTTTAAACCTGTTTCTTCCAAAAATTCACGCACTAAATTTTCTTGAACAGAACTTCCGAATAGCATCCCTCCACCTGGAGTGGACCAAAAATCTCGATTCGTACTCATTTTGTGCTTAACTAAAAGAATCTTGTTTCCCTCTATCAAAACACCATTCACACGTATTCTGAGATAATGTCCAAATTTAGACTCAATTTCTTTGCTGATCTTGTCCTTTGACATGTACTTTCGTCTAGCGATGAATAAACTGACCTCCCTATCTCCTGTTCCTTCAGAATTAGTGAGAAAGAGCTTTCCATTTAAACCTACTCAAGGCCAGGCCAGTTTTTTTGTAAAAATGGATGATTTTTTCCAAAAGCCCTCAGAAGATAAACCAGTCTTTATTCTAAAAGGATATGCAGGAACAGGAAAAACCTCCCTTTTATCTGCCGTAGTCAAGATCCTACCCACTTTAAATCTACGCCCTCTTTTATTAGCACCAACAGGCAGGGCAGCAAAGGTGATGAGTACCTACTCGGGTAGATCGGCATTCACCATCCATAAAATTATCTACAAACCCAAGGGAGATCCAGGTACGCTAGGAGGAGGCTTTACACTTCAAAAGAATTATTTCAAAGACACACTTTTTGTGGTTGATGAATCGTCCATGCTTGCTGATGATGGAGGAATGTCTGGCAATTTGCTCTGGGATTTGATTACCTACACCTTTTCAGGTGTTGGCAATCGCTTGCTTTTTGTTGGGGACACCGCCCAATTACCACCTGTAGGTAGTCAATACAGCCCCGCACTAGATTCGGAATACTTACTTCGGCATTACCGACTTGAAGCTGAACAAATTGAGTTAGTAGAAGTCATGCGGCAGAAATTAGAGTCTGGAATTTTATTCAATGCCACAAGCCTGCGTCACGAACTAGGGTCTGAGCAAGCAGTAATCAAAATCCAAACTCACTTATTCAAGGATGTCTTTAAGATGACTTCTGAGAAGCTAGAAGATGGTTTACGCTATGCTTATTCCAAATACGGAACAGAAAACACTTGCATCATTACCCGTTCCAATAAGTCTGCAGTACAATACAACGGGTACATTCGTCGGACTATTCATTTTTACGAAGATGAAATTTGTTCTGGAGACTTATTGATGATTGTCAAGAATAATTACACCTACATGGCTGAATCCGAGAAAGTGAATTTTTTAGCCAATGGAGATCTGGTTGAAGTGATGAAGATTCGAAATTTTGAGGAGCGATATGGCTTACGATTTGCAACTTTGGAGTTGCGCTTGTTGGATTATGCAGAAGAGCCTTATTTCGAGGCAAAAGTAATTTTGGATACCTTATATTCTTCGGGTCCTTCGCTCACTCGAGAACAGTATCGATCACTTTACGATCAGGTAAGTGAAGATTATGCCGATCTTGCAAATAAAGCCGAGCGGTTGGAATACATCCGCAAGGACCCCTTCTTGAATTCGCTTCAAGTTAAGTTTGCCTATGCCATCACCTGCCACAAGGCGCAAGGCGGGCAATGGAAGGCTGTGTTTATCGATCAAGGGTAT
>SXYU01000020.1 GCA_005788235.1 Cytophagales bacterium | reverse complement strand
TCGAGACATGGGATAATTCGTTTGGTAAGCATGGCTGCGTTGGAAATAAGTAAGTTAAATGGATGTTGACTGGAGTGATGTAGTAGGGTTGTTAATTTTCATGGAATTGGGTGAGGTCTTCCAAACTCAGCTTCCCCTCGTAATAGGCTTTGCCTACAATAGTCCCGTAGACGCCTATTTTTTGCAGGTCCTCCAGGTCCTTTAAGCAAGACACTCCCCCACTGGCGATGAGTTTTAGATCGGGTAATTCCTGTAAAATCTCTGCATACAAGCCAAATGAAGGACCTTGAAGCAATCCATCTTTTGCTACATCGGTACAGATCACTTCACGAATACCTTTATGGTAATATCCTTGAATAAAGGGTATCAATTCCAGCGCAGTGGTCTCTTCCCAACCTCCAACGGCAATTTTTTTATCCTTGGCGTCGGCACCCAGAATAATCCGATCCGCACCAAATTTCGCTAGCCAAGCCTCAACTAAACTTGGATTCCGTACCGCAATACTTCCTCCCGTCACTTGTCGGGCACCTAGGTCAAATGCCTTTTCGATTTCTTCTTGCGATTGAATACCTCCCCCAAAATCCACAGCCAAGCGAGTTTCAGAACAAATACGTCGCAACACGGCTCCATTCACGATTTTCTTCGCTTTTGCTCCGTCCAAATCAACTAAATGTAGTCGGGTCAGCCCTGCACCTTCAAAGCGCTGGGCCATCTCCAGAGGATCATCGTGGTAATCGGTTTTACGATTATAGTCCCCTTGGCTCAGACGAACGCATTTACCTCCAATCAAATCAATAGCTGGGATTACATGCATGAATTCAAGGTTGAGGAGCGGTAAAATGAATCACTTTGAGGCACTTGTTTAAACTAGTTAGGTAGAAGGAAGAGCTAAAAAATTCTCCAGTAGCTTTTCTCCAAGAGTACTGCTTTTTTCGGGATGGGCTTGAATGGCCCAGTAATTGTCCCGATACAAAATGGCAGTAAAGTTATGAATGTAAGAAGTAGTCGCAATTGAATGGTCTCCCAATTCGGCATAGTAGCTATGTACATAATACATAAACTTGGAGTCAGGTAGATTTTGTAGCAAAGGATTTTCAACAAGATTTTCTAAGGAATTCCAACCTACATGCGGAACCTTTTCCTGCCCATTGATACTTGGGATAAACCGTTTGACCTTAACGGGAAAAATCCCCAAGCAGTCCGTGTCATTCTCCTCAGAGTAGGCACAGAGCAGTTGCAAACCAAGGCAAACTCCCAAAAAAGGTTGCTTTATTTCTCGAATCACTTGGTCTAGATTTCGCTCCTTCAAGTAGGACATTGCAGAACTGGCTTCACCCTGACCTGGAAAAATTACACGGTCTGCCGCACAAATTTTTTCAGGATCATCTGTAAGTTCGCCCTCCACCCCTAAACGCTCTAAGGCATATAGGACAGATTGGACATTACCAGCATTGTACTTGATTAAAACTACTTTCATGGACTTTTTACAGTTGGAAAGGATCAAGTCTGCCTACTGAGCGTTTGCAGTCTAGTTTGCTCCCAAACCAACCTATTTAAATTTAATTTTTATTTTCGGTTGCGAGCAGCTCCCCAAGTACTTGCTCAATTTCTGGCAAGGACTCAAAAAGTTGCTCGTAACTATCGATCACCCAGTATTTATCTTGAAAGTGGTCTTTCCAGTAGGAGGTCAGCATGATCTGACGTACATCGTAGGGAAAATGACTGGGCTTATCCGAGAGCGCATAGGTGGTTTCACCGGCAGAACTAAGAATTCCAGCTCCATATACACGGAGCTTGCCATCTTCTCGAATCAATCCAAATTCGATGGTGAACCAGTAAATTCGGCTAAGCAATTGGATGGCCCAGGGGTTCTGAATATTTTTTAATGCCATCGCACTGAGACTTTCTAGAAAATCAACATAGGGTTGATTGATCAAGAGAGGAAGGTGCGCGAAAGCATCGTGAAACATATCTGGTTCTTCCAAATAGTCTAGCTGCTCCATTTTTCGAAGCCAGGTAGAAGATGGAAAACGCTTGTTGCTCAATAAGCCGAAAAACAAATCATCGTCTATCAATCCTGGTACTACCTGAACTTGCCATCCTGTGGTCTGGCGGAGGATCTCGTTTAGCTCCTCAAAATTTGCAATAAGATCTGCAGTAAAATTTACCGCTTTCATGCCTTCCAAATAAGCTTTTGAAGCTGCTTGGGGAAGTTGGGGAACCTGCCGCTCAAAAAGAATCTTCCAAACCTGGAAATCCTCTTCCGTGTAAGCAGCATAATCCTGTCGCATGTCCTTTAATCTCGGGTCCGAAAAGACCCATTCTTTGGGTTTTTCAATCATTGTATTTGGGTTTTATTCACTCGGTACTTCTGGTTGAATAGGAATAAAGGCAAAAGCCAACTTTCCTAAGCATTAGTTTAAACTCTAGATAAGCTATGGCTGTTGCACAAATCCACGACTTAATTTTCCTACACTTTTCCCTTTAAAAAAGGACAAACTAGTATTCGGATAATTTGATTACTGAAAGCTAAGTTACGCAGGGATTTCAGTCGGCACAACCTAATTCATAACCCCGATACTCACCTTGAATAGAATTAACCAATAACTGATTTAATAAAGGAATTGATATCCTGATTTAGATTTT
>SXYU01000198.1 GCA_005788235.1 Cytophagales bacterium | reverse complement strand
GCTTGAGTTGCCAGTAGCATTCGCTGGGCTAGAGGAGCTTTATTTACAACTAGAAATAGCAATTGGTTCTGGGACAGGGAGTGCCGCACGCTGGGTCATGGATGACTTTAGTTTGGAAGACTTGGTGGTGGATGAGGAGGTACCCAAGGTGTCCGTTGTGAAAGGATATGGCAAGCGTGAGGTGTTGGTATCATTTTCAGAGCGGATGGATCCCGTTTTTGCAGGGCTCAATCTTGCCTATCAGCTCGATGGGAGCAATCCTGTTGAAGCTCGGTTGCTCCTAGATTCTGTCGTCATTCTTCAATCGGGTTTAGACCTTGAAGAAGGCAAGGACTATGCCCTTTTTTTGCAACAGCTGCCCGATATCGCTGGCAATTTTCTGAAGGATACCTTACTTAGGTTTAGGTATACAGACCCCATTGCTTTCCGGTCCAAATCAGTGGTGATCAATGAAGTGATGGCGGCTCCACGAATGGATCAAGACCTACCCTTTGTGGAATATGTAGAGCTTATGAATGCTGCTACCAAAGAGTTGCGCTTGTCGGGGCTAGTTTTTTCATCAGGCAGTAATGCCACACCGCTGCCCGAGTATTGGATTTCTCCCGGGGAGTTTGTACTTATTTGTGCGACTAGCCAAGCTCCTCTTCTCGCAGAATTTAATCCGGTATTGTCGCTTCCTGCCTTCCCTAGTCTGCCTAATTCTGGATCAATCCTTCGTTTGGGTACAGCAACAGGTTTGGAAATAGATCGGCTAGAATACCGGAGCAGTTCGTGGGGAGGGAGTGAATTTGCAGAAGGTGGCTACAGCCTAGAGTTGCCCGATCCTTATTTTCGCTGTGAGGCTTCTGAATTCTTACTTCCTTCCAAGGATCCTAAACGGGGAACCCCAGGTAGGCAAAATTCTCAGTTCTCCCCAATCCAGGATCTAGGAAATTTACAGGTGGCCTCTTCATTTTTTAAAAGTGCTTCCCTGTTGGAGCTGGTATTTAATCAACCTCTTGTTCCCTTGACTAGCCTAGTTCCTTTTTCGATTACTCCTTTGTTGAATATTGATTCTGCTTGGGTTTTTTCTTCAGGCAGAAGGGTTGGGATTACTTTGGCTAGCTTAGCAAGGACTAGTACGCCCTACACGTTGAGGGCCTCTTTGCTAAACCGTTGTGTGGGGGATCCGGTAGGATTTGAGGTGGAGGTGGTGCTTCCTGAGCCTGCGGGTAAGGGGGATTTGATTCTAAATGAACTGCTGGTGGATCCCAGATCAGGCGACCCTAAATTTGTAGAAATCCACAACACCAGCTCAAAATACCTAAGCCTAGAGAATTGGGCTCTGGCTAGTCGCAATGATGCTGGGGATCTCTACCAGCTTCGTGTTATTGGAAAGGAGGGAGATAAGTTGGCCCCGCAGACCTATTTGTCCTTAACTGTCGATCCGGAGCGACTCCGGCTGTCCTATCCCCAGTCTGCTGCTGGCAATTTTCTTCGAATGGCCAGCCTTCCAAGCATGCCTATTGGGGCTGGGCTTGTGCTGCTTCTATCTTCAGATCGGCAGGTGGTAGATTCCCTTCCTTATCGGGAAGAATGGCACCATCCTTTGCTGCGCACGACCAAGGGAGTTTCCTTGGAGCGGGTATCTTCTTTTTTCCCGTCTTATATCCCTTCTACCTGGCAATCTGCCTCCAGCAGCCAAGACTATGCTACTCCAGGAATGAAAAATTCCACAGCACTGCCATTAGAGCTCGGGCCCGACCTTATTACTGTCTTTCCTTTGGTATTTGACCCAGGGGGCAGTAGTGGGCCTAATCAGGTCAGTATCACCTATTCCTTAGAGCAAAATGGATGGATGGGTACTTTTACGATCTACTCGGCTGCAGGACGTGAAGTTAGGGTCCTTGGACAGAATCAGATTTTGGGAACTTCAGGGATTATTTCTTGGTCGGGGACAGATGCTACAGGGAGTAGGGTGCCGCCAGGATATTACATTTTTGTTGCGCAACTATTTGATTTGAGCGGCAGGGTCAAGGTCGTGAAGAGGGCGCTTGTGGTGGCTTCACCTTTGTAGTGGTTTTTACCAAGACTTTCGGCTATTTGTGAGAATTTCAATGGTTTGAGGAACGATGGATAATCCTCCCTTTGTTTTGGTTTTCTAAAAGAGTACTGTATTTTAGGGGATTATTTTTCAAGGTAGTCTCAATAGTGAATCTTAAATCACGAAATGTATGAGTAACGAAGAAAAAACCGCTTATTCCAAGGATGAGCTCAAGGAATTCGAAGAGATCATCCTTCAAAAATTGGCCTTAGCGAAGGAAGAACTTCAATCCCTGAAAGAGACTTTAAGTAAAAAGAACGATAGTGGCACCGATCATACTTCTTCAACCTCTAAGCTGTTGGAAGATGGGGCGGATACTTTGGAGCGAGAAAGCATGAATCAATTGGCTGCTAGACAGCAAAAGTTTGTAATCAATTTGGAGAATGCATTAATCCGGATCAAGAATGGAACCTATGGTGTTTGTGTAGATTCGGGCAAGTTGATTTCAAAGGAAAGGCTCAAAGCTGTGCCACATACCATGCATTCTATTGAGGCCAAGTTAGCCAAGAAGTAAGGTGGATTTTCTGCATCGCCATATTGAGGCCTTGATTTTTTGTGCCCCCGAACCGCTAGGGGTTAATGAGATGGTTTCTTGCTTAACTGAGATGTTTGGAGCTGTGGTGCCGGCAAAAGATGTGGAGCTTGCTTTGGCAGACCTTTGCACTAAATATGGTGACCCCGAGTTTTCCTTTGCCTTGGAGAAGTTGGGTGGAGGGTATCAATTTTTGACCAAACCTGCCTACCAGCCAAGCATTAGTATTTTACTTCGTCAAAACTCACATAAGCGGCTTTCTACGGCTCAATTGGAGACTTTATCCATTATTGCATACAAGCAGCCGCTTACTAAGGGGGATGTGGAGCAGATTCGAGGGGTCTCCTGTGATTATTCGCTCCAAAAATTACTGGAAAAGGAGCTAATTGAGATTAAAGGCAAATCGGAAGGTATTGGAAGACCGCTGATCTACGGCACTTCTCAGAAGTTTATGGATTACTTTGGGATCAACTCCATTCTAGATTTGCCACAACCCAAGGATTTTTCTCAGCCTGAGCACCATATTGGTGAAGCAACTGGTTAATCGAGCTTGGTAACATTTGCGAGTCTTGATACTAAATATTTTTTTCCAGTCTCCAGTTCCTCACATAGGATTCGAGTACGCCTAGTTTCGCCTTTTTTAAATCTTTTGCCGGCAAGTTCAAAATGGGTTTGAGGGGCTAAGTCAGCCAGAAAAAAAGTAGTCTTTTGTTGGGTTGCCACATCGTATTTGCTCATCTCTTTCATAAGGAAGAGATCTCGAGCAGAGCTAGCTGAAGGATTTCGCATGTGCAATTTTAAGGGCACAAGGATATCTCGAGGGAAAGTAGATTCATTGAGTAAAGGATCTAGTAGCTGCTTGAATTTAGTTTTCCATTCAGGTCCATGGGGAGCATGGGCAGTACCATATTGAGTAAATGCCCGAAGATGGGCGACCTCATGAATCAAGGTAATTAGAAATTGGTAGGGGTTGAGGTCTAGGTTGAGTGTGATGGTTTGAATGGAATGGTCTTTTCGGTAGCGGAAGTCTCCCAACTTGGTATTTCGTGGTGGCTTTACAAAAAAATAGAAAGGGCTTTCTTCCCAAAGTTTAACGCAGTAGGAGATTGCGTTTTCTGGGAGGTGCTTTTGGAATAATCGTAGGAGTTCAGAGGAGGGTCTAGACATTTTTAGACATAAAAAAAGAGCTCCGATCCATCGGAACTCTTAATTTTTTCACGCTTGGTGTGATTACTTAGCTGGAGCAGCAGCAGCAGAATCAGCAGCAGCTTGTGCAGCAGCAGCAGCAGCTGAGTCAGCAGCAGCCTGAGCAGCAGCAGCCTCAACAGCAGCGATAGAATCAGCAGCAGCAGCAGCAGCGATAGAATCAGCAGCGGCTTGCTCTTCAGCTGACTTTCCACCGCAAGAAGCAGTAGCGATCAAACCAGCGATTGCGAAAATTGCAAATACCTTTTTCATTTGTTATGGTTTTCTTAATTACAGTACAAATGTACTAGTATTAATTTTAATTGTGCAAGTGGTTACCAAATTTTTTTATTTGTTTTTGTAAACTATTTTTACGGGAACCCCTTCGAAATCAAAGTTTTCTCGCAGTCTATTCTCCAAAAAGCGTGTATAAGGCTCTTTTATGTACTGAGGAAGGTTACAGAAAAAGGCAAAAACTGGGTTTTTGGTAGGCAACTGCGTTACGTATTTTATTTTGATGTACTTTCCTTTCCAGGCTGGTGGAGGATATTTTTCGATGTCTTGAAGAAGAATATCGTTCAATTTTGAGGTAGTCACACGCCTGGTTTTATTTTCATATACCTTTACGGCAAGTTCAATAGCTTGAAAAATTCGTTGTTTTTCGGTGACGGAAGTAAAAATAATGGGGATCCATTTGTGTTCACCAAGGCGTTCCATCATGTCTTCCTTAATTTTATTCATGGTTTTATGATCTTTTTCGATCAAATCCCATTTGTTGACCATGATGAGTACCCCCTTGTTATTTTTAATTGCTAGGGAGATGAGATTGACATCTTGGGCTTCTAAGCCTCGAGTGGCATCAAGCATGACGATGACTACATCGGATTCTTCCAATGTTCTCAAGGAGCGCATGACTGAATAGAATTCAATGTCTTCTTTTACTTTTGCCTTTTTTCGGATGCCGGCAGTATCGGTAATGATAAAGTCTTGTCCAAAAAATTTATATCGGGTGTGGATTGCATCGCGCGTAGTACCTGCCTCGTCGGTCACTATGGATCGCTCCTGACCAATTAGAGCATTTAGGAAAGAGGATTTGCCTGCATTAGGTCTTCCAAGGATGGATATTTTAGGGATGCCAGCATCTGGATCTTCAATTCCGTCTTCTTCAAAATGGGTTATAATGGCATCTAATAGTTCTCCTGTACCGCTACCGCTAGCTGCTGCGATCGGAAAAATCTCTAAATCGGTCAAGCCTAGGGAATAAAATTCATGGGCCATGAATGCTTTTTCCTGGTTGTCCGCCTTATTTGCGACTACATACAGTGGTTTTTTGTTGCCTCGAAGTTCATTTGCAAACTCCTCATCTAAATCTGTCATGCCGTCATGGCAATCCACAACGAAAAGAATAACATCTGCTTCTTCGATGGCAAGCTTTACCTGTTTCCGAATTTCTGCTTCGTACAAATCTTCAGATCCGGTGACGTAGCCACCTGTATCGATTACTGAGAAGAATTTACCAGACCATTGGGCATGGCCATAATGCCGGTCTCTTGTGACACCGCTCATGTTGTCTTCGATGGCCTTTCGCTCTTCCACCAGGCGGTTGAATAGGGTGGATTTACCCACATTGGGTCTGCCTACAATTGCTACTATATTTGCCATGATTAGGAGGGGTCGTAACCGAATTTTTTTAGTACTAGTTTATTTTTTCTCCAGTCCTGTTCCACCTTTACGAAGGTTTCGAGGAAGATTTTTTTTCCGAAAAATTTCTCAAGTTCGAGGCGTGCTTCGGTACCAACTTTTTTAAGCATTTTTCCTTTATCACCGATGACAATTCCTTTTTGGCTGTCACGCTCTACAAATATCGTAGCTCTGATTCGGATGAGCTTTTCTTCTTCGTGAAAGTCCTCAATTCCTACTTCGGTGCTGTAGGGGATTTCTTTTTTATAGTTGGTAAAAATTTTTTCTCGAATGATCTCGGATGCAAAGAACCGCTCAGGACGGTCTGTTAGTTCCTCTTTGTCGTAAAAAGGAGGGTGAACTGGCAGGCGGGCTACAATTTCCTGAAGTATTCGTTCGGTATTAAACCTTTTGAGTGCTGCAATCGGAATGACGGTAGCTGCGTTGACTCGAGCCATCCAGTACTGGGTGATCTCCTCCAACTGCCCTTCTTTGGCCAAATCTATTTTATTGATGACCAACAAGATGGGTACTCCTGAGGCATTCATTTTGGTGATGACCTCTTCGATTTCCTCGTCTGTTTCATACAAGTCCGTCACAAAAACAATGACATCTGCATCTTCTAAGGAAAGCCTGACAAAGGTCATCATGCTTTTGTGAAGTTCGTACTTTGGCTTCAGCATGCCGGGAGTGTCAGAGAACACAATTTGGTACTCGTCGGTGTTGATTAGACCAAGGATGCGATGGCGGGTAGTTTGGGCTTTGGAGGATACGATGGAGAGCCGCTCCCCTACAAGGATGTTCATCAAGGTAGATTTTCCTACGTTGGGTTTCCCGATGATGTTGACAAATCCTGCTTGGTGGGAAGGGGAGATCATTTCTGATATTTTTTGCAAAGGTACTTGATTTTCGAGAGTTTGTCCTTACCTTTGCATCACTATATCGCGGGATGGAGCAGTTGGTTAGATTGGCTGGGCTCATATCCGCCGCGGCGGACACAGGTTCGAAGCGTTGAGTAAGATTAAAAAGAGTAAAAGACATATCGCGAGATGGATTCGCCGCGGCGGATCGTCAGGCTTTATAAGACATATCGCGGGATGGAG
>SXYU01000197.1 GCA_005788235.1 Cytophagales bacterium | reverse complement strand
CTACCTACTGTGCCATGGGCCAACTGAAGCGTGACCTAAAAGAGCTAGGACTAGAAGTAGAATCCCTTCCAGGGCCTCCGGGCAAAAAAGAAATGACCCGGGCATGGAAGGCCGTCTAAGCAACGGTCCACGGACGACAATTGAGAGTCGATTCGAAGTGGAATCAAGTTTAGTATCCAAATTTTAATGCGTTTTTCATTTGCCGAGCACAATTGGCTGTGGTCCGTCGACTGTGGTCCGTTGACCAAAAAATCAACCTTTAAGCCGTGCTATTGGCGTTCGTGCTCCTTTAGTCACCTGTCCGATCTCACAGAGGATCTCAGCATCCAGAGGCAAGTACAAGTCCACTCTGGAACCAAATTTGATAAAGCCAAACTCTTCCCCCTGTTGCAATGCAGAACCTTTGGTTACATACCACTTGATTCGTTTGGCCAAAGCACCTGCGATTTGACGCATCATCAAGGTATTTCCTTTCGCATCACGGAGAACCAAAGAAGTGCGCTCGTTTTCGGTACTGGACTTGGGATGCCACGCCACAAGGTATTTTCCAGGATGGTATTGGAAATAATCTACCGTTCCTTGAATCGGGGATCGATTCACATGAACATTGAATGGAGACATAAAAATGGATACCTGTCTTCTTTTTTCTTTGAGGAATTCTTCCTCTACTGCCTCCTCAATCACCACCACTTTGCCATCCGCAGGAGCAAAAACAATCCCCTCTTCTTGAGGCGTCGCGAAAATGGGGTTTCTAAAAAATTGAAGAATAATCAAGTATAGAAGTATGCTTAACCCTAAAACAAGGTTAAAGAGCAGGCTTTCGCCTGGAAGAAAGTAGTAGATCGAATAGTTGACTACTGAAAGCACTGTAAGCAGCCAAAATAACAGGGACCTTCCTTCTTTATGTATTGTCATCATAATCGTTGCCTAAAGCGTCCGCACTATCCAAAAATAGGACCTAAACGCAATTTTTCCATGAAAAAGGGCGCGAAATAAACGTTCCACGCCCAAAGTTATCATTTTTTAGGAAAAATCGACTTAATAACCTCCTCGGAAGGTATAGGTTTGTGCTACTTTATCAATCGCAACAATATATGCAGCGATACGCATCGGCACATTGTACTTGATGGAGGCCTGATATACCGTATCAAACGCGTCTTTCATGATTCGATCTGAGCGTCTGTTTACTCGATCGGCTGTCCACTTGTAGCCCAATCGATTTTGAACCCACTCAAAATAAGAAACAGTCACTCCTCCGGCATTAGCCAAAATATCTGGTACAGCCATGATTCCTTTCTCGTTCAAAACGGCATCAGCCTTAGCCGAAGTAGGGCCATTGGCTCCTTCTACGATTAGTTTGGCTTTAATCTGATCGGCATTGGCGATTGTGATTACATCCTCCACTGCTGCTGGCACCAACACATCCAAAGGCAAGGTCAATAAATCTCCTGCATCCTTCATTCTATCTCCTCCAGTAAATCCTTCCAAGGTTCCATTATTGCGATCACGGTAAGCAATAGCCTCCACCACATTGATTCCTTTCTCGTTGTAAAAAGCGCCAGTATGATCAGAAATCGCTACTATTTTCAGTCCTCTTTCCTCCAGTAGGCGAGCTGCCCAGCTCCCCACATTGCCAAATCCTTGCACGGCGCAGGTTGCGGTAAATGGATTGATTTTTAATTTTTGCATTGCCGCAAGTGCAGATACCATCACTCCACGACCTGTAGCTTCGGTGCGTCCAAGTGAACCTCCCAATACCAAAGGCTTGCCTGTCACCACAGCAGGTATGGTCATCCCATGTGCCTTGGAATATTCATCCATAAGCCAGGCCATTTCTCGAGGCCCCGTCCCCATATCGGGCGCAGGAATGTCCTTATCTGGACCGAATACATCAATCATAGCCATGGTGTAGGCACGTACCAAACGCTCAATCTCTCCTTTGGACATTTCGCGAGGATTGCATCGAACGCCACCTTTGGCTCCACCATAAGGAATATCTACTACCGCACATTTCCAGGTCATCCAAGCTGCGAGCGCCCTTACTTCATCCAAATGCACATCCGGTGCAAATCGAATTCCTCCTTTGGCTGGCCCAAGAATATTGGAATGGATCACTCGAATGCCTTCAAAAACTTGGATTTTCCCACTGTCCATTGTGATGGGCAGCGAAACCATCACTTGCTTGGCTGGGTTTTTCAACACGTTGTATACTTCATCGGAAAGTCCGAGTTTCTCGGCTGCGATGTTGAATCTCTCCATCATGGACTCCAAAGGATTCTCTCTATCCTTTATCGGAGCCGGTTCTATATAAGCCATATTGGGTCTTTAGGTAATAAACTGTGAAGCAAATTTAAGCAGATTTTTAATTACGAGGGGTAGAATTAACAGATTTTCAAAAAAGCAGTAATAAACGGTGCCGAAAGTAACAATCCGTCAAAACGATCCATAAATCCTCCATGCCCAGGAAGTACAGAGCCTGAGTCTTTGATCTCGATGGAACGCTTAAATAAGGACTCAATCAAATCCCCATACGTGCCTGCAATGATGATGATTCCAGCAATGACTAGCCATTTCCAATCTTCGAGCACGATAAAATATTGGGAAATCACAAAGGCAACTACAATGGCTGAAAAGGCTCCTCCTAAAAACCCTTCCCAGGATTTTTTGGGTGACACGCGCTCAAAAAGTTTGGTTTTTCCAAACCGCGTTCCTGCAAAATAGGCACCTGAATCACTGGCCCACAAGATGAGTAAGCAGCCTATAAGGATCTCGTAATGGTACACCGCATCCACGGAAAATACCGCCAAATTCAAGAGCGAAATAGGTACAGCAACATAAAATATACCCAAATAGGTGTATGCCACCCCAGTGAATGGTTTTTTATCCGTTTTTTTATAAAGCTTGATAAAGAAGGTCAAGGAAACCAAGGGAAAAATCAGATAGAGGTATTCATGGGGCAAGTACTCTTTCTCCACCATGAAGGTAAGTGCAAAAATTAAAAGACCTAAAATAGTGCCAAAACTCTTCAATGGAAGCATTCCATCCAAGCCTGAGAGTTTGTAAAATTCCATTTGAGACATTCCCAAGATGGTTGCAAAAATTAAGAAATAGGTCCAATCCGAATAGATAAGTGCCGCCAAGATTAGCGCAGCTCCCACCAAAGATGTGATCGATCGTTGTACCAAATTACTGTACTTGTTGATATTAAAACGTGATCTCATGCTGAATCAGTTGAAGTGCGTAAAGTGTTTGGGCTGTGGGAACAAGCACCTCATAAGTACCAAAAACTTGGTAGACCGATTCTTTTTTGTTGAGTACAAAAGCAGCCACTCCTTTATCTTCCAAAACTCCCTTCACAATTTCTACTCGAATTTGATTTTGATCCTCAAACACTTTGGTCCAGTTTTTCATCCTTTACCCGATTGGCTTTTTTAAAATAAAGGAATCCAAGGGTAAGAACCAAAATTCCTGCAAGAGCACCGGGGTAAGAAACCGCATCTGTGGATTGAATATCCATCTCAATTAGGCCTTTATTAGATGCATAAACCAGGAGGAGAGTCAACGTATTGTTTAGAATATGGCCTAGAATCGGGTAAAATAAGCTACCTGTGTAATGGTACATGTACCCAAATAAGGCCCCTAAAAACATCCGAGGAAGAAATCCATAAAATTGCACGTGAATCGCCGAAAAAATCAGGGCAGTGACCCATATTCCTAAATGTGGTGACCCTAGATATCTTTGAAACTTGGGTTGAATCATCCCTCTAAAAAATAATTCTTCACCTACACCTGCCATTACTCCAATCACCAAAATTCCAGAAAGAAGCTCTGGAATGGATTGAAAATCTGTTAGAAATTGGGTGAGTTCCATAAGCTGGGCTTCCATCTCTTGCATCCATTGTTCAACTCCCGATAGAAATTCAGGCAGGAAGAATAGCGAATTCCAATACATCAGCAACCCATTGAAAAGCATGCCTCCTACCGTCATTGCTGAGACTATAGCCAGGTTTTTACCAGTAACCCGAGCAATTTGTTTGGACCAATGCAAGTCCGCTTTTTCCAAATACCGTAAGATTCCCCAGGTGGCCAGCCAAAACCCCAAACCAGAACCAAGCCCTTGGGCAAAAAGCAAGGCCATGCGTCCATTGGCAACCGAATAGTCGCCACCCACTAAGCTCATTAAATCATCTACACTGATTTGAAAAATGGGAGGAATGAGGACTACTGCAATGCCTTGAAGCAAGACTAAGGTACCAAATGCCACTAAAGTGATGACTAGCAGTGACAAAAACCAGTTCTTTCGGGAGGCTATTTCAGCCTGGGTTTCGTAAATCTCCATAATTGGGCTAAATTTACACGAAATTTAGATTGGCAAGTGGTAAAAATTGGAAATATAGCATTGGGGGATTTCCCACTCTTACTCGCTCCCATGGAGGATGTGAGTGATCCTCCCTTTCGGGCAGTTTGCAAGCAAAATGGCGCTGACTTGATGTATACCGAGTTTATCAGTTCCGAAGGGCTGATTCGCGATGCGGCCAAAAGCGTGCAAAAGCTAGATGTTTACGACTACGAACGCCCTATAGGCATTCAGATTTTTGGAGCAGAAATTGAATCCATGCGGGAGGCTGCTGCCATCGCAGAGGCTGCCGGTCCCGATATTTTGGATATCAATTATGGCTGTCCTGTCCACAAGGTGGCTTGTAAAGGTGCCGGTGCAGGGATCTTATTGGACATTGACAAGATGGTTTCCATGACCGCAGAAATTGTCAAGCGAGTCAATCTGCCTGTTACTGTCAAAACCAGACTTGGCTGGAGTCAGGACACGATACGTATTGTAGAAGTGGCTGAGCGCCTCCAAGACATCGGTATTCAAGCCATTTCCATTCACGCCCGCACCCGTCAACAGATGTACAAAGGAGAGGCAGATTGGTCCTGGCTCAACTTGGTCAAAGACAATCCCCGTCTTCACATTCCTGTATTTGGCAATGGGGACATTGATAGTCCCGAAAAAGCAGCCGAATATCGCGCTAAATACAATGTAGATGGCATGATGATCGGCCGGGCATCCATTGGCTACCCCTGGATCTTTAACGAAATCAAGCACTTTTTTGCCACGGGTGAAAAACTTACAGCACCAGATTTGAATGAGCGTATTGCTGTAACCAAAAAACACTTGGACTTTTCAATCGAGTGGAAAGGCGAAAAGCAGGGCATTCTGGAGATGCGTCGCCACTATACCAATTACTTTAGAGGCATGCCCAACTTCAAACCTTTCCGCACGGAGATGGTTACAGCAGAACGTTATACAGAAGTTTTATCGATTTTGGACCGGGTACAGGAAACCTATGCGGATTACGAATTTCAACCCATGTAATATCCGTATATCCATTTTCCTAGAAAATAGACTAAGTCTTGGTCTTATTTGATTAGAAAATAATTTTTCTTTCTCCCAAATCCCCTCCAATGGACAGCAACACCTCAGAAAATTCCCTCAAAAATTGGATCCTTTTGGTGGTGCTTACTCTAATTTGGGGGAGCTCCTTTATTTTGATTAAAAGAGGATTGGAGGTTTTTTCTCCCGGGGAAGTTGGGGCTTACCGAATGGTGGCAGCAGCAAGTTTACTCCTTCCCTTATCGCTGCCCCGAATCAAACAGCTTAGCAAAACGCAGGTAAAAAATCTATTGGTCACAGGCATGCTGGGATGCTTTATCCCCGCTTTTCTATTTCCAATTGCGCAAACCCAACTCAGCAGCTCACTGACAGGGGTCTTGAATGCGCTCACACCACTATTTGTGGTGCTT
>SXYU01000196.1 GCA_005788235.1 Cytophagales bacterium | reverse complement strand
CGTCCTCCAAATTCCAAGAGGATTGGCATCCATCAAGGCTTCGGGGAGTAGTTCTTGGGGCATATCTTGGAAGGCGATGGGCCTGGCAAAGCGTTTGATGGCATAGCTACCTACAGAAGTGGTTTGGCTCGCAGTAGTAGAGGGGAAAGGTCCCCCATGCTGCATGGCATGCCCTACTTCTACTCCAGTGGGTGCTCCCTTGAAAAGCAGGCGCCCACATTTTTCTTGAAGCAAGTTGACTAGCGGAAGGTTATTTTTAAGTTCTTCCAACTCTGCCCAAACCGTGATGGTCAGCTGCCCCTCAAGTTGCCGAGCAATGGTCAGAAGTTCATCTTGGTCCCGATAGACTACCATAAGCCCAAATGCACCAAAGACTTCTTGGTGGAAAATGGGATGCTTCAGCCAATCCGCAGCCTTGATTTCTGCCAAGGCAGGACTTCCATTAATCAGATGCTTTGGATCGGCCACTTTTACCCAACGAAGTTCGTTGCGCGCTTCAAGTGCTTGGATGGAATCGTAATATGCCTTTGCGATGCCCGGGTGAAGCATGGGCGCAGAGGCGATTGCATTGAGTTCGGCTGTAATTGCAAGTTCAAAGCTTTGCGCGTGTTTTTCGGGCACAAAGATCAGCCCTGGATTGGTGCAAAATTGCCCTGCTCCCAAGGTTAGCGAAGTCACAAATGTTTTTGCCAAGGAATCATTTTCTTTCTCCAATTTATTAGAGAAGCAGAAAATTGGATTGACAGATCCCATTTCTGCATAAACTGGGATAGGCACTTCACGCTGGTTGGCAAGGTGGAATAAGGCCATGCCTCCAGCATGCGAACCTGTAAACGCCAGAGCTTTTGCCATGGGGTGCTTCACCAATGCTTGGCCTTCGGCAATTCCTCCCTCTACATGTGTAAAGAGGGCGGAAGGTAGCCCAGATGCCATTAGTGCTTGCTGGATGCACTCAGCGACTTTTCTGGAGGTTTCTGGATGTGCAGGGTGTGCTTTGTATATCACGGAACAGCCTGCAGCCAAGGCCGAAATCGTGTCGCCACCAGCCGTAGAAAAAGCAAGCGGAAAATTGCTCGCTCCGAAGACAACCACCGGACCCAATGGAGTAAGAATGCGGCGGATATCTGCTCGAGGTAGCGGGCTGCGGTCAGGCATAGCCGGATCGATAGTGGCTTCTACCCAGGAACCCTCTTTTACTAAATTGGCAAATAGCCGAATTTGTCCGGTAGTCCTCCCCAACTCTCCGTTGATTCGTCCTTCGGGAAGATTGGATTCGCGTACTGCGAGCGGCACGATTTCCGCCCGTTGGTATTCCAAGATGTCTGCAAGTTTATCTAAAAAAGCCCCTTTTTCTTTGCCGGAGTGGGTTTTGTAGAATAGGAATGCCTCTTGGGCTACCTGAAAGATGGAATTGGTATTCATGGTGTATTGGATTTAGGGAATTACTGGGGAAACAGGGTAGAAATACGGTGGAGATAGAGTTGAAATAGCCCTAGCCGAAAGGCTAGGGGAAATAGAGAATTCAAATTCGAATTTCCATTTTATTTCCCTAGATTATTTCACGGAGCGAAGCGCAGTGTATTTCCACTGAATTTCCACACTATTTTTTTATGGTACTGGCCTATTTTTAATTCCCTCCGTGATTATTTTTTCAATTCGTGTTCGCTCTTCACCGATCAAGGTCAAGCGTGGTGCACGCACATGTTCGGAGCCAATGCCGCAATGCTGTTCTGCCAACTTGATGTATTGAACTAGTTTGGGATGGATATCGAGTTCCAACAAGGGTAAAAACCAACGGTAAATATCCCGTGCCTCCTCAATTTTTCCCTCTTGCACCAAGTTGTAAATCACGACAGTTTCCTTCGGAAACGCACAAACCAATCCTGCTACCCAGCCTACGGCACCCATCAGCAATTCTTCAAGTGCTAAGGTATCTACACCACAAAGAATCTGGAATCGATCTCCAAATCGGTTGAACATACGGGTGACATTGGATATATCTCGGGTAGATTCTTTGATGGCTTGGATATTGGGGCAGTCTGCCAACTCGGCAAACATGTCGATTGTCACTAGGGTTTTGTAATCCACAGGGTTATTGTAGATCATCATTGGCAAGGAGGTGGATTGTGCTACTGTTTTGAAGTAGGTGACCACTTCACGAGGGTCTGCACCATAGCGCATCGGAGGAAGAATCATCAAGCCAGAAGCACCAAGCTCTTCCGCTTTTTTAGCCCAAAATAGTGCGTCTTTGGTAGCTCCTTCGGCGATATTCAGTACTACAGGCACTCTGCCCTTGATGTGGTTGACCGTTTCTCGAGTAAGTGTGATTTTTTCTTCGTGCGAGAGGACTGAGCTTTCTCCCAAGGTTCCTCCCAAAATGATACCGTGTACTCCACAGGCCAATTGGAAGTCTAGGTTCTTAAAAAACAAGTTCATGTCCAGACTGCCGTCAGCATGAAATTTGGTCGTTACTGCGGGAAATACGCCTTTCCAGTTCATAAGGTGTCGATTTTAGCCAACGCTGGCTAGGTTGAAATTATTGTTTCTCAAATCTAGGTAGGACCAATAAAAAAATCTATTCCTGTATTAGTTCATTTTAATACTATATTGATCAATAAATTATCAATTGAGCAATTTTTGATGTAATTCTATACCAAAATTACGCTTATGGAAAAAATTATTTCCTTCCAAATCCCCAAGTCTAGTCGCGAATTTGTGCGTTACCAGGAGGACAGGGGCCCTCATTTTTACGACAAGCTGCACCAGCATCCACAGTGGCAACTGACCGTTATTGTGGAGGGAAGTGGACAATTTTTGAGTGGGGATTATGTGGGGAGATTTCAGCCAGGAGATGTATTTTTTTTGGGTGAGAATGCCCCTCATGTCTTTCGAAGTGATGCCGCATACTTTGAGGGGAATCCGAACCTAGAAGTGGTAGGGGATACCATTTTTTTTGATTTTGAGGTGCTTGAAAATGCCTTGCTCTCCATAGAAGAATTGCAGTCTTTGAGAAGGTTTCGGGAATTTTCTGGGCTTTGCTTCCAGTTGCAGGGGGATTCTGCTTCAATGATCAAGGAGGCCATGAAACAGTTTGGGGGAATGCTGGGTCTCCAGCGGTTTCAGGTGGCGATTGGTCTATTGTACCTTCTCGAGCAAGCTGGAAGTTCGTTGCAGCAGCTCAATCGAGGGGGCAGGTTGTTGGGACTTTCTGAAAAAGATGGAAGCCGTATGGATCGTGTGATGCAGTATGTACTGGCTCACCGATTTCAAAAAATCACCTTGGCTGAGGTGGCTGAAGAGGCTCATTTAAGTAAGGAGGCTTTTTGTCGATTTTTCAAGCTCCGTACTCGAAAGACCTTTACCGACTACCTGTTGCATTTACGGATCAATGAAGCCCAAAAACTACTACAAGAAACCGAATTGAGTATTTCAGAAATTGCATATCGAGTCGGGTTTGAGAATTTATCCTACTTTAATCGGAGTTTTAAGCGTATAGCTGGGAAAACGCCACGATACTTCAGGACTTAATTTTTTTTGAGTACTAAGACCTTGGTATCCATGACATTTCCAATAAAGAGGTAATCCCCAAACGGTACTGCTACTGATGCTCCGGAAAGTTGAGTTCCAGGATCGGTCCACACAGAACGTACAGTGGCTTCGCCTTCTTTTGGATAGGTAAGGGTGATCACCTCAGATGGGGAAATGGGTTTCTTTCCCAAAGCATAGGCAGCAAATGTCAGGAGGTTGGGATGGCAGCCAATCCAAAGATTCCCCTCTTCATCCAATTCAATATTGTCTACCCCTGTGCCTGCAGGGATGTCTTCAACAAAGGTAAGCCCACCATTAGGAAGCAGGGAATATACCCCTACGGAAAATGCTCTGGAACTGCTTACATAAAGAAGCTTTCTTAAGGAATCAACTTGAATTCCATTGGGAAATGAAAGGTTTTCTGCAACGAGCTCGAATTTTTTTCCATCAAAATATCCCACAGAAGCAGCTTTCATTGCAAGGTAATTTTCGGCAAGTAGTCCCCATTTGCTGGTGTAGCCATGGTCATTGGTAAAGTAAAATGATTCAGGACCCACCATCACCAGGTCATTTGGACTGATGAGTTCGGGTCCTGTAATGGTTTTGAGGTGATGCAAAGTTTTCCCTTTGAGGAGAAAGGATTCAATGGAGTGCTTGCCCTCCACATGATTGATAGCTAGAAGCCCATAGGTGATGCTATCGATTTCGAATATACTTATTCCATGAGGATAGAATGGGAAATTCAGTTCAGAAGAAATCGAAACAGCTTCGAATTGTTCAGATCGAAGGTCTACCAAGTAAATTCCATGAGGACCCTCTTTACCTGCTCTATGCGAAGCTCGATCATCTACAGAAAGCAGGAGGAAGCTGTCTTCTCGGGCAAGGGCAATATCCTCCACACCGGGTAGGTCAATGCTGCTGTGAAAAATTCCAACCTCACTCTTTGCTGTGACTGCTCTAAAATATCCGGTGGTGTAAAAGGTGTATAAAATAAAGCTAGCCACCAGGCCCAAGAGGATTGTTAGGGCAAGAAGAAATTTTCGCATGCCTAAATATAAAAATTCTGAGAGCATCTTTCCCTTTCGAGGTCTAGTGAAATATGCTTGTGTTGAAAAAAATAGATTTTAGTTTCTTCCTGTGTGGTTTAACTAAATGGTGGCTTCTCAGGATTTAGTAGTCCTGTAAATCAGTTAGGCATTTCGACAAAGATTTTCTATGTTTCTGAAAGGTAATTTCTAGCCAAAATCTTTATCCATGAAAAAATTAATTCTTGTTATTTCCCTCTCACTTTTCTCCTTGCTGGCAAATGCCACCGAGCTCGTATCCCTCATCCAAACCTACCAAGCGGATCGTGGGGCTTTAGGCCGACTGTATACCCATCGGCTATCCAGCGAGTACTTTGCTCGGATGGAATCCTTCAACCGAGACTACCTGAAGACCCTTCAATCCCAGAATTACGCTGCGCTATCTGAGGATGGAAAGATTGATTACCAATTATTCCGAAACTATTTAGAGAAGCAATTGGCTGAACTTGACTTGGAAAAGCGGGATTTCATGCAGATTCAATCCGTCCTTGAGTTTGGCAAGCCCCTAGAGGAATTTACGGTTGCTAGGCGTAGGGCAGTTCAGCCCGATGCACAAGCCTTGGCTGCAAAATGGAATCAGGTGGCCCAAGCCTTAGATGCCCAGCACAAGGCGCTTGCTTCGAGTTCCAAATACGATTCTTGGCAAAAAGCAGAATTAGCAGCTTTGGCAGTTGAAAGTTTGTACAAGGTGGTCAAAGAATCCTATGACTTTTACTTTGACTTTGATCCTGCATTCACCTGGTGGATGCCTACCCCATGGGAAAAAATAGATGCAGGTATGAAATCCTATGCCAAAGCTTTGCGTGCCCACTATACCAACTCCGTGAAAGACGATGGATCTGGCATTATCGGCAAGCCGATTGGACGAGAGGCATTGGAAAAGCAGTTGGCCTATGAAATGATTGCATACAGCCCGGAGGAACTCATCGCTGAGGCCGAAAAGCAGTTTGCCTGGTGTGAAAAGGAGATGCTAAAGGCTTCCAATGAATTGGGCTTTGGTAACGATTGGAAAGCGGCCCTTGAAATGGTCAAGAACACCTACCTCCCGGCTGGCGCTTGGCCACAGGAGGTGGTTCGTTTGGGTGACGAGGCCATTGATTTGATGGTCAAAAATGACTGGTTGACCGTCCCACCTTTGGCGATTGAAACCTGGAGAACAAGCATGATCTCAGCAGAGCGGCAGCGCGTAAGCCCATTTTTCCTAGGGGGTGAAGTGATTCAAATTGCCTACCCAACTTCTGAAATGAGTCATGAGGATAAAATGATGTCCATGCGGGGCAACAATCCTCATTTTTCTAGAGCTACGGTACAGCATGAATTGATTCCTGGGCATCATTTGCAGCAGTTTATGAATCAGCGGCACCTCATTCACCGTCGTCCTTTTGGCACGCCGTTCTGGACCGAGGGCTGGGCCCTGTATTGGGAGTTTGTCCTTTGGGATAGGCAATTCCCCCGTGACGCCAAGGACAAGGTAGGCATGCTCTTTTGGCGAATGCACCGGGCTGCGCGTATCATCTTTTCGCTCAATTACCACTTGGGAAAAATGACTCCCCAGCAATGCATCGATCTGCTTGTCAATCGTGTAGGCCACGAATCTGCCAATGCCGAGGCGGAGGTACGACGATCTTTTGAGGGGAGCTATGGACCCTTGTACCAAATTGCCTACATGATCGGAGCGCTGGAGATCTATGCCCTCCGCAAAGAGATGGTGGACTCGGGAAAGATGCTTGAGAAAACATTTCATGACTTGATTCTTACGCAGAACGCCATGCCGATTGAAATTCTCCGTGCGAAAGTAACAGGCAAGACACTTTCCAAGGATCATCGGGCAAGCTGGAAGTTTTTGGATTAAGTAAACCTTAGGGGGCTTAGCTTACGGTGTATTTGTTTGAATTCACATGTAGTTGAATGATTAAGAATACGTTTTATGGGTAACTTTTAAACTTCAATCTACGCTTCATGTGGCCTCAACTAATTCGTCAATTTCGTCATTACCTCACCCTTGAGCGGTCCTTGAGTGTCCACTCCATTGAGGCCTATACTCGGGATGTGGAGAAACTTGCGGATTATGCAGGTAAAGAATTTCCATCCAAAGGGCCTCTTGAACTGGAGCTTGAACACTTAAGAAAGTTTGTGACCGCCCTTGCCAAATTGGAAATTTCCCCCTATTCACAAGCAAGAATTATCTCTGGAATCAAGGCTTTTTACCGATTCTTGATGTATGAGGACCGAATTAAAGAGGATCCTGCACAACTGTTGGAGGCTCCCAAATTGGGAAGAAAACTTCCCGATACACTCAGCTTTGATGAGATAGAAACCTTGCTTGCAGCTATTCCGCTCGGCGAGGCAGAGGGTCACCGCAATAGGGCCATGCTTGAAATGCTGTATAGTTCGGGCTTGCGAGTTAGTGAGTTGGTGGACCTCAAAAAGAGCCAGATTTTTGCAGATGTAGGCTTTTTGAAGGTTGTGGGAAAAGGCAATAAAGAGAGGCTTGTGCCGGTTGGTCGAGCCGCTTTGCATTACCTCAAATTGTACGACGAGCATGTCCGTTCGCAGCAAGTACCTGCCAAAGGGCACGAGGAGTTTGTCTTTCTCAACCGTCGGGGACAAAAATTAACCCGTGTGATGGTGTTTTTGATTATCAAGAAAACTGCAGTGCAAGCAGGGATTCAAAAAAACATCAGCCCCCATACTTTTCGGCATTCCTTTGCCACACACCTCATCGAGGGAGGAGCAGACTTGCGTGCTGTACAAGAAATGCTAGGCCATGAAAGCATCACCACTACGGAGATCTACACCCACTTGGATCGAGATTACCTTAGGCAGGTGCTTACTGAATTCCATCCAAGAAAGTAAGCCTTGAAAGGATAGCCTAAAATGATGATTATCCAAAAATGAAGGTTGACTTACTCAGCTCCCTGTAATTCAGCGTTTAATTACTTACTTTTTTATGCAGTGAATCCATAAGTGTTCTTACTTGCAAATCCCCAAATCCATAGATTCCCTCTCGCTCGGAAAACTGAGAAAATAGGGTGTCAAAATCTGTAATGCCCTTTGCAAGGAGCTCTAGAATTAGTTTTTCTGGCCTTCTTTGGCTTGGGTCTGCCGAAAAACGGTCTACCTGGGCTTGGCAAACCTCCTCCAAATACCTAAAACAAGGGGATACACTTTTTGAAAGCTCTGCAAGTAGTGCACTATCTCCTCGTCGATACGCTTCCCAAAGATTTTTTCCCAGCGCCAAGTCAGAGAAGCTAAATGGGACTCTTGCCTCGTAGGCCTGTGCCAAAGTTGCAGCAGATGAGCTTCCAAACCCCTTCCATCTGTTTTCTGTGGGGGCTTCAGGAGGAAAAACTCGGTAAATTTTGATTTTTCTTGAATCAGAAAGGAGGTTTAGTATAAACCAAAGGTTGACTTGGCAGAATAAATCGTCTTCAAACCAGAGACAAATCTCCGTATCCTTAGGTATTGAATGCAGCCGCTCGATTTCCGAGATTGTTTTTTGGCTGTATTCTTCCCCAGTGACTCCATAACTCGTTGCAATAAATTCTGTCCGAAACCTCCAAAACTCATCTAGGCAAGTACTTGCTACTGGTCCGACGATCAAGGCCTCTCGAAAGACCAAATGAGTTTGAAAATAGGTAGCGCCTTGGAGTTGGTGCGCCAAATAATCTCCATTTAAAAGGTGTAAGGGTGTCTTCATTTGCTGTTGCCCTTAAAAAAAGTAACCGATCAAAGGCGCTGGATCCGGGCAGTTTTGACGGTAGTGATCGAGATCCTTTTCTGCTGCCACGCCTGGATAGTCGCCCCAATTTCCACCCAAATCCCAGATGAGCTGAAAGTGCAGGTGTGGAGGCCAGTCGCCGTTTTCTGGATAAGGGCCTACCTGACAAAACTCTTCCCCAGCTCGAAGAACCTGTCCCAGTTCCAACCTTTGTAAATCTTCTTGGCGCAAGTGGCCATACAGTGAATAGAAAATCTTTCCCTCAACTTGGTGCTCCAAAATAATCGTAGGGCCATAGTTGCCAAAGCCTACATTGTCTTGAAAGCTGTGAACTTTCCCCTCTAGGGGAGAGAAAATTGGACTGCCAGCGGTCACCCAAATGTCAACCCCTAGATGAATGTTGCGAAAGTCTTCTTGGGCAGTGGCAAAGACCTCGCTGCGTCGGTAGATGTCCCGCTTCTCGAGATATCCCCCATAGCCATAAGTCTTGCCAGCACGGTGCAGCTCTTGGAATACAAATACATTGAATGCTGCTGTATCACTCAGATCCACCTCACGGAGTGATCTATTGGCCTCTGTAAAATCCAAGGATAAGGCATTTTCAGCGCTCAATGGCTCTCCCATTATATAAAAAATAGGCAGGTTTTCCCAGTTCATGCCCGTAAAAATAGGGGTTCTACCCAATTAGGAAAGTGGTTTTTTATTCCTACAAAAAATAGAGGCTCTTGAAAGTTTGTGAAATTGATATTTCTCCTTTCCCCTTCAGATAATTTTTCTAATTTTACGCCAATTTGGACCTAAGTAAAAAATAATTTCTTCTCTCCCATGCCTAAAGACAGTAGCATCAAGCACGTATTAATCATTGGTTCAGGTCCTATCGTCATTGGCCAAGCCTGTGAGTTCGATTATGCGGGTTCTCAAGCCTCCAGATCCCTTCGGGAAGAGGGAATTACAGTTACCTTGATCAACTCCAATCCGGCTACCATCATGACGGATCCGGTGACAGCAGATCACGTGTACTTGCTGCCTTTAGAAAAAAAATCAATTCGAAAAATCTTAACCGACCATCCTGACATTGATGCAGTGCTTCCTACTATGGGAGGACAGACTGCCTTGAATTTGGCCATTGACTGCGACAAAGCAGGGATTTGGAAAAACTACGGTATATGCATGATCGGCGTGGATATTGAAGCAATTGATACCGCAGAAAATCGCGAGAAGTTCAAGGCCTTGATGGAGAAAATTGGAGTAGGGGTTTGTAAAGGAGATACCGCGACTTCCATGCTTCAGGGCAAAGAAATTGCTCAAGAAATTGGTTTTCCGTTGATTATTCGTGCTTCCTACACGCTAGGAGGAGCAGGTGGCTCTTTTGTAGAAAAAGCAGAAGACTTTGAGCACCTCCTTTCCATGGGGCTTCAAGCCTCACCCGTACATGAGGTGCTAATCGAACAGAGCATCACGGGATGGAAGGAGTATGAACTCGAAGTGATGCGAGACAATATTGGCAACATGATTGTCATCTGCTCCATTGAGAATTTTGATCCCATGGGCGTGCATACAGGAGACTCCATCACGGTAGCTCCTGCCATGACCCTTCCCGATACGGTTTACCAGCGCATGCGTAACTATGCCATCACGATGATGAACAGCATCGGTACTTTTGCGGGGGGATGTAATGTGCAGTTTGCCGTAAGTCCAGATAACCAAACCATCATTGGAATTGAGATTAACCCCCGGGTATCTCGCTCCTCGGCCCTAGCCTCCAAAGCTACCGGATACCCCATTGCCAAGGTGGCGGCCAAGCTCGCCATTGGCTACAACTTGGACGAATTGTCCAACTCCATCACAGGAACTACCTCGGCCTACTTTGAGCCATCCATTGATTACGTGATTGTTAAAATCCCCCGTTGGAATTTTGATAAATTTAAGGGTGCAGACCGTCGACTCGGCCTATCCATGAAGGCGGTAGGTGAAGTGATGGGTATTGGGCGAAATTTCCAAGAAGCCCTTCAAAAAGCCTGTCAATCTCTAGAAATCAAACGAAATGGATTGGGTGCGGATGGCAAAGAGCTCAAAGACCAATCACAAATCTTGTATTCCTTGGCCAACCCAAGTTGGAATAGATTGTTTCACGTCTACGACGCCTTCAAACTCGGGATTTCTTTCCGTACGATCCAGGATCTGACAAAAATCGATAAGTGGTTTTTAAAGCAAATCGAAGAGCTGATTCATCTGGAAGGCGAAATAAGCAATTACAAGCTTCAGACTATTCCAGAGAAATTGATGGAGGAAGCCAAGAAGAAAGGCTATGCGGATCGCCAAATTGCCCATTTGCTGGATTGCCTTGAAAGTGATGTTTTTCACAAGCGTTACGAGGAGATGGGTATCAAGCGGGTATACAAACTAGTAGATACTTGCTCAGCGGAGTTTGCCGCAAAGACTCCTTATTACTACTCCACTTTTGGGGAAGAGAATGAATCGATTCGCAGTGAGAAGAAAAAAGTAGTGGTGCTAGGCTCGGGCCCCAATCGGGTAGGTCAAGGAATCGAGTTTGACTACTCCTGCGTACATGGAGTCTTGGCTGCCAAAGAATGTGGCTACGAAACCATCATGATCAATTGCAATCCAGAAACAGTGTCTACGGATCCCGATGTAGCGGACAAATTGTACTTCGAGCCAGTGTTCTGGGAGCATATCTACGAAATCATTTTACATGAAAATCCGGTAGGGGTCATCGTACAGCTCGGAGGACAGACAGCCTTGAAATTGGCGGAAAAGCTTTCCAAGTATGGTATCAAAATCATCGGAACGAGTTACGAAGCCCTGGATTTGGCTGAAGATAGAGGACTATTCTCTACGCTCTTGAAGGAAAATAATGTGCCTTACCCTGAGTTTGGTACCATTCACAACACCGATGAGGCGCTAGAGCTTTGCAAGACCATTGGCTTCCCACTATTGGTTCGCCCAAGTTATGTTTTGGGTGGGCAAGGGATGAAAATTGTGATCAATGAGAAGGAACTCGAAGAGCATGTGGTCAACGTACTTCGGGATATACCCAACAACGAGATCCTTTTAGATCATTTCCTAGAAGGTGCCATTGAAGCGGAAGCCGATGCGATCTGTGATGGGGAAAATGT